>JBBQMV010000297.1:0-3574 GCA_038329315.1 Bdellovibrionia bacterium
CTCATACGGGCACGTTGGCGCACACAGAGGCCGAATCTCCCTCGGAGTGACGACCCGCATGTCCTTGGTGCGGTCGCCCGGTTGAGTTCTGAGAAACGGCATGACCGGATGTTGAATGTCCTGAGGGAAGTCGACGATCGGGCGATCCTCCTTTGCTTCGGAACGGGCCCATTGGAGGCAGATCTTCGCGCGCGGGCGCGCGCTCTGGGCGTGGAGAAACGGGTTTTTTGGATGGGCTATTCGACTACGATCAGTGAGGAAATGGCAGGTCTAGATATGCTGCTGTGTCTTTCCGACGGAGAAGGAATTCCTATCAGTTTTCTTGAGGCGGGATGGGCCGCGACTCCGGTATTCACCACCTCCGTCGGCGGAATTCCCGATCTGATTTCCTCCGACGTCGGATACCTCGTAGAGAAATCCTCGAAAGACCACGCGATTGGATCGCGGCTCGCCGTCGCGATGGGCGATCGCGATTCTCTCCATCGGAAGGGCGCCTTATTTCAAAAGCGGGTGATCTCCCAGTTCTCCGAGTCGACTTGGCTAAACCGGCTTCGCGCGATTTACGCGGGTCTAAACCCGTAACTTAAGCGTTCAGCAGTTCGCAAAGCTTTACTGCGAGATCGGGCGACACCGGAAGCTTTAGAAATTCCCGAGCGAAGCTCAAATCAGCGAGGGAGTGAAGTACATCGCCGTCACGTGGAGGCCCTTCCACAATCGGGGACTTTGAGGCGGCCAATGTGCGAATCGTTTCGGCGAGTTCACGGATCGACGTGGGTACTCCTGATCCGAGATTGATCACACAGGAATTCCATTTTTCTTGCGGAAGATCGAGGATTCCCACGGCGGCTTTTACGATTTCTGAGACGGGGATAAAATCTCGGGTCTGTACCCCGGCGTTGTGAAGAACGATGTCTTTCTGCTCTTTGGCGAGCTTACTGAAAATGGTGATGACGCCGGAATATGGCGAACTCGGATCCTGGCCGTGGCCGTATACGTTGAAGAAACGGAACGTCAAGGTCGGGATCGCATGGAAGGAATGGTACAGCTCGATCATTTTCTCAGAAGCATGTTTTTGGGCGGCGTAAAAAGACGAGAATCGTTGGGCGATTCGCCCTTCGGTGAGCGGGACGCGGTCGTCGCCGAGATTCCCGTAGAGCGCGGCTGAGCTTGAGAATGCGAAGCGGACTGGCGTCGAATTTAGTCGGCAGGCCTCGAGGGCCATTAAGGTCGAGGTTACGTTATGAGAATAGCTTTGGATGACGTCATTCTGACAAAGGGGAACGCTTACCGTCGCCGCCAAATGATAAAGGGTCGTGATCCGAGCACGTCGGAGCAGACTGCGGATCGTCTCGAGGTTTCTCGCGTCTCCCTGGACATAGTCGACACCCAGTACTGGTTCTTCCGGGTTTCCGCGAAGGTCCAGACTCGTAACGCAGTGGCCGGCATTAATGAGTGCCCGGGCGAGGTGGCTACCGATAAATCCGGCGCCGCCGGTTACTAAGATATTTTCAAAGGTACTGTTCATCGGGCGTTGATTCCTTCATTTTATTCATCCGAGAGATCGTCAGCGGTGTGGGTTGGATTTTCGGATCACCCGTAGAAGTCAGCGCAAGTTGCTTAAAGAGAACCAGCGCAGACCCGGCGAGGAAACCCGCCGCGAGCCCCCAAAGTGCGAGAAGTGGCAGTTTCGGAGACACCGGAGATTCGGGTATGAACGGTTCGCTCAAGTAGGTCAGGTAGTGATTGTTATTATGCTGATCGAGAAAGATAACGACTTCGAGGTATCGATACTTTTTCAATAAGTCGTCAAAAAGTTCTCGAGACTCAGGGCTGATCTTCGCTCCGGTGAACGCTTCGGAGGCGCGCGCACGATTCGTCGATTCGGCCCAGGGTTTACTCCACTGCATAAGTTGGTCGAGTTCCTCCTGAAGGGCCGAAATGCGCGGATGCTTGTCGCTGTAGGACTTTCTCAAATTCTCCATTTCTGTTTGGATGCTTTCCATCCGGCTTCTCACTAGGTCCGGTCGAAGGGCGTAAATGGTGCTCGATCCAACGCCAGGTTTTCCGAAGGAAATTATCTCCAATTGCTCGCGAATCGCATCGTGGAGATTCAGCAAACCAATATGCCGTTCCTCCGTCATGATGCTCTGGAGTCGTGCTAAAAAATCCTGGAGGACTTGGTACGCGACTTTCGGATCATTTGCTGTGAAGTTGATTATGAATGAGGACGGTCCGTTCGGAATGACTTCGAATTTCTTATTTAACTGTTCAAGTTCGGACTGGGGCGACTGGCCGTTTCCCTTCAGTACGGGATAGCGTTCTCCGATTCGGCTGATAAATTCTCGATTCAGGGCAGTTCGAATCAAAGCCTCACGTTTCGCGCGAAGCTCCTGAGGGTCGTTCGTTTCTGGAAGAAATCCCGAGACTAATGGCAATTGGAAGTATTCCGTTTGAAGCGCGATCGTCGTGGACACCTTGTAATGTTTCGGAAGGAGATAGAAGGCGGCGCCCGCGAGTGCGCAGGTGACTAACATCGTTCGCAAAACGAGGAATTTTTGCCGGGCCAAAGAATTCAGATAATTTTGGGATGCTGTCATTTTTTCACCACGAATACGGTTAAAACAATCGAGGTCAGGATTGCGGCGACGATGCCTGCGTTTTGGAGTGTATGATCGAAGGGCGACGGCCGATCCGGATGGATGAGAAGGACGTCCGCTTCGTGCAATTCCGTGAGATCTTTAATGGAACCAATGCTGATGTGTTCGGGGTCGCCGGTCTTGGGATCCTTCCGCAGGAGTTCCACCTTGTCGAGATCGGAGTCTCGGGTAGGTCCTCCTCGCTGAATAAGGTAATAGTAACCATTCGCGTGCCGCTGAAAACTTACGGCCCCCGGATTTCTCACTTCTCCGAGAACTTGTATTTTTCGATTCGAAGGTGAAGCGAAGTCTACATCGGAGGCATCATTCGCCTTCGCATCTATTTCCGGTTTCTCGAGTTGAAAGAGAATCTGCTCGCCTCCTTGCCAGGCGGAAAGATCATGGGTCTTTTCCCCTTTGAGATAGTCTTCGAGGCTGATCCAGCGCGACTTCTTTCCGTGAGTGATCCGGACATATCCGTTCGGTAGGTCCTCCGTCTTCGCGTTAGCCATGGCGAGCGCTTCGTCGAGCGTCGTATTTTCTTTCAAGAGGTAGGGGCCTGGATTTTTGACGAGTCCGGAAATTTTTACGGCGTACCTTCGTTGCTTAATCGATACGGAAATCTTCGGGGTGCCACGGAAGTAGCGCTGGTACGTTTTCTTTAGCCGATTTTCGATGGTTCGAACCGTTTGACCGGCAGCGGGAACTGAAACGTCGTAAGGCAATGTGACGTGTCCGTTCAGGGATACTCGAAATTCACCATTAATGCGTGGATCTTCGCGGCAAACGAGTCGAAGCAGATATCCAGGAGCGATGATCGCGTCCGATTCGATGGAATCGCCCTCATCCTCCGACGTGTTTGATTGGACTTCCTTCGGTACTTCACTAGCCGCTGCGAACGAACGGGGCCAATACGGACCGAGCGTGAGAGAAAAAAT
>JBBQMV010000298.1:0-3549 GCA_038329315.1 Bdellovibrionia bacterium
GCCCGCGGCTTCGTCGCTTTCGCCGTAAAAATCATATCCATAGGTTCCATGTGGAAATTCGATCCAAAGTCCGTCGGCATCGCGGCGCCAAGCCACGGCGAACGATTTGCCATCGACTTCGACCTCCCCGGTCCCTTCGGAACCCGCGGGAGCCTTCTTCCAAACGATCTTCCTTTTACCGACGATACCGGAAAGCGCGCTCATGACCGCACTCCTTCCCGGCGAGCCGTGAGCTGCCAAGTCGACGTCGATACGGCCGCGGTTTCGTCGGCAACCGGAAGCGCCGTCTCCGAAAGAATCTGGTGAAGCGAAAGTGCCACGAGTTCTTCGGAGGACATCGTTTTCTCAGACTCTTCCGCCGGAACGGTCTTCGTCAAATCGGTATTCCGCGCGATGAGATCGGTCGTCGTATCGCCGCCGAGCACGTCGGCGTTCCGCACCAGCTTTTGAAGAAATTCGAGATTCGTCTTTAACGATCCGCGCTTCGATCCGTCGCGGCGCTTCGGCGGTTCAACCCGCGTTTCGTCGAGCGCGACGCGCATCCGGCCGATTGCCTCTTCACGAGTGCGGCCCCAAACCGAGATCTTCGCGATCATCGGATCGTAGTGCATCGAAATTTCACCCGCTTCGGTAATCGCGGTATCGACGCGAACGAACGGTCCCGTCGGAAAATGGATGCGGCCCACCGGACCCGGTGCCGGTAAAAAGTTCTGCGGATCCTCAGCGTACAAACGCACTTCGATCGAAGCGCCTTCGCGCTCCGGAGTTTCGAGCTTTCGCCCGCCCTCCAGGAGTTCGCCGGTAGCGAGTTCGAGTTGCATCGCGACCAGATCCGCGCCGGTCACCCACTCCGTCACCGGGTGTTCGACCTGCAGGCGCGTATTCATCTCGAGGAAGTAAAAATTACCCTTACCATCGACGATAAACTCGAGAGTTCCCGCGCCCGCATAGTTCACGTGATTCGAGATCTTAAGCGCCGCTTCGAACATCTTTTCACGCGTGGCAGGATAGCGGTTTAAAATCGGAGCCGGCGTCTCTTCCCAGACCTTTTGGTGGCGCCGCTGAATGGAACATTCGCGCTCACCTAAATGAATCGAGCTACCCTTACCGTCGCCGAAAACTTGAATCTCGACGTGATGGGGTTCGAGGATGAGCTTCTCGACGTACATCGCGCCGTCACCGAACGCCGCGAGCGATTCCCGCGAAGCGCCTTCGAACGCCGCGACGATGTCCTTCTCGGCATCGACCCGACGCATCCCTTTACCGCCGCCGCCGGCGGCCGCTTTCAGTAGAACCGGATATCCGATTTCCTTCGCAAAGCGCGCGGCCTCGACGCCGTCTTTCACGGCGCCCGGAGAACCCGGTACGCCCGGTAGCTTCAGGTCGGCGATCGTCTTCCGCGCGGTAATCTTATCGCCCATGAGTCGCATGCTCTCGGCCGTCGGGCCGACGAACGTAATGCCGGCTTTTTCACAGGCCTCCACGAAGTGCGGGCGCTCGGAAAGAAACCCGTAGCCCGGATGAATATACTTCGCGCCGGACTTTTTCGCGGCTTCTAAGACGCGCTCGACGTTCAGGTAAGAGTCCTTCGGTGCTGCCCCCCCGATAAAATACGCATGGTCGCAATAACGGGTGTGTTCACCAAACCGATCCGCTTCCGAAAAAACGGCGACCGTCGGAAAACCCATCGCCTTCGCGGTGCGAGCGACGCGAATCGCGATTTCGCCACGATTTGCGATGAGGACCGGTTCACGCTTCAGTTTCGTCGCTGGCGACTTACTCACAGCGGGATGTTCCCGTGCTTCCGCGAAGGTCCGCGCTCGCGCTTGCCTTCGAGAGTCCGGAGACTCGAGATGAGCCGACGGCGCGTTTCTTCTGGCACGATGACTTCGTCGATGTAACCGAGCTCGGCCGCCTTGTACGGATTCGCGAACGTCTTCCGGTAGAGGTCCGCGAGCCGCGCGCGCTCCTCGGCGAGCTTGCCTGCTTTTTCGGCCGCCGCGATTTCCTTGCGGTAGAGGATATTGATCGCGCCTTCCGGCCCCATGACGGCGATCTCCGCCGTTGGATATGCGAAATTGAAATCAGCCCGGATGTGCTTCGACGCCATGACGTCGTAGGCACCACCGTAGGCTTTTCGCGTAATGACCGTCAGCTTCGGTACCGTCGCTTCGGCGAACGCGTAGAGAAGCTTCGCGCCGTGCTTGATAATCCCGCCGTATTCTTGCTGCGTACCCGGGAGGAACCCCGGTACGTCGACGAAAGTGATGAGAGGAATATTGAACGCGTCGCAAAACCGAACGAATCGTGCGCCCTTGAGGGAAGCGTCGATGTCGAGGCATCCGGCGAGGTGGTTCGGTTGGTTTCCGACGATGCCGACCGATTTTCCGCCGATGCGCGCGAAACCGACGACGAGGTTTTTCGCATAGCCAGCGTGGGCTTCGAGAAACGCGCCATCATCGACGACGTCCCGAATAATTCCGAGCATGTCGTAGGGCTTGTTCGGGCTGTCCGGCAGGACCTTCACGATTTCCGTGCACGGACGATCCGTCGGATCCTTCGACTCCGAGCGAGGCGCCGAATCGAGGTTGTTCGATGGGAGGTACGCGAGAAGTTCGCGCACCGACTTTAAGCACTCCGTTTCGGAAGGTCGAACGAAGTGGGTCACGCCGCTTCGTTCGGCGTGCGTTTCCGCGCCACCGAGCGCTTCCTTGGTCACATCTTCATGCGTAACGGTCTTTATTACGTCTGGCCCGGTGACGAACATGTAGGACGACGAATCGACCATGAAGATAAAGTCGGTGATCGCCGGGGAATAAACCGCGCCGCCGGCACAGGGACCGAGGATGACCGAGATTTGGGGGATGACGCCCGACGCTTGGGTATTTCGCCAGAAAATTTCCGCGTAGCCGCCGAGGGACTCGACGCCTTCTTGGATCCGCGCACCGCCGGAATCGTTCAGGCCGATGATCGGAGCGCCGGCTTTCACGGCGAGGTCCATGACTTTACAAATTTTCGAAGCGTTCGCGCCGGAGAGAGATCCGCCGAAGACGGTGAAGTCTTGGGAAAAGACGAAAGTCGTCCGTCCGTTTACCGTGCCGTAGCCGGTGACGACGCCGTCGCCGAGAAACTTCTGGCTCGCCATCTCGAAATCGGTGCAACGGTGGGTAACGAATTGGTCGAGTTCGACGAACGATCCCGGATCGAGAAGAAGTTCGACACGTTCACGTGCAGTGAGCTTTCCCGCCGCGTGTTGCTTCGCGACGCGCTCTTCGCCGCCGCCCGCTTCGGCCAGGCGTTTCCGCTGGTTCAGTTCCTGAAGTTTTTGAGTGAAAGGCATAGGCCGAAACCTAGCGAGAAGCGTCCCGATTGCCCATCGCTTTTCAACGTTCCCAGTCAGTTAACGCGCTGCTCTCACTGCGCCGCTCCCTAGCCCCTCACTCGAGATCGACGATGACCGCCCGGTGATCCGATAAAAACCCCTTCGCGTATTTGAAGACGTCGAGACTCCACGCCTTCACCTGCCAGGGGGCTTCGGGCGAAAGGAGC
>JBBQMV010000299.1:0-3534 GCA_038329315.1 Bdellovibrionia bacterium
CCGCATATTTACGAATGTAAGCGATCTGCTCTTCTTTCGTGCCGTGCAGGATGGCCTCTCTGTTCTTCGCCAGGAACTGTCCGGAAGCGTCGCGCACGATATCGGGGTTCAGTACCGGATCGTGGCTGATGACGACCTGACCGTCGCGAGTCAGTACGACATCCATGTCGGCCCAGTCGGTTCCGACCTTCATCATGGCTTCATAGGCGGGCATCGAATTTTCCGGGGCATAGGCTCGCAAGCCGCGGTGGGCGTAGATCTGCACGCCCGAAGCTTCTTTTCTCGGAGCCGGTGCAGCGCGAACGAAATGGATAATTCCGAAAATTCCGGCGACGAGGACCACGGCGAGGACGGACTTGAACATGGGTTTTCTCCGGGGAAAACGACGGGGTTAGATAATCGCTAATGCGTGTGGAGAGCATATGTTCGAACCGTTCCGAATTTCCAGAGTGAGCTTCTGACTCATTGCATTTTCTAAACACCGTCAAATAAAATTTGTTTCATCGGAAAATTCGTGAATTAATCGCTACATAACCGATGAGAAGGATCTTCATCGTGACCATTCCAAGGGGGGATAATCTATGAGTTTTATTCTGAACGCGTTCCACGAAGGTGGAGTTTTCATGTACTTCATTCTGCTTTTCGGAGTGATGTCCTTCGCTCTCATGTTCGAAAGAATTCGCACTCTGTACATTGGCTACAAAGAGCCGGCCGCGGATTTCCGCGCGAATCTTCTGAATTATCTTCACCGGAACGACATGACCGGCGCCGAAACTTACGCCCAAACCGTAGGTAACGGATCGATCGCGGCGAGTGTAGCGGCGGTCGGCGTGAAGATTCGTATGGAAGGCGGAAGCGAAGAGGAACTCCAAGCCCGCATGGACGAAAAGCTCACCGCGGAAATCGCTAAGGTCGACAAGCTGACCGGATTCCTCGCGATGTTCGGGAACGTTTCGACGCTTCTCGGACTTCTCGGAACGATCAGCGGCATGATTCGTTCGTTCGCCGGTGTGGCGAGTGCGAACCCAGCGGACCGCGCGACGATGCTCTCCAAGGGGATTTCGGAAGCCATGAACTGTACCGCTTTCGGACTGATCGTGGCCATCCCGGCTCTCGTGGCTTACGCTTTCCTGCAAAACCGCACGGATAAGATCGTAAGCTCGGTGACGGCGCTCACGACGGAAGTTTTCAATGACCTTCTGTTCTTAGTGTCCGGAAACAGCGCGGCCAACGGTTACAAGACCGCCAAGCCGGAATCCCGCCCTACGATGACGGTGTAAGCCATGGCATCGGTACAACAGACCGGTAAAGCCTCTGGCAAACGGAGTCTCGATGCGGACATTAACCTTGTTCCGTTCATCGATCTCCTTTCGATGTGTATCTGTTTTCTTTTGATGACCGCGGTTTGGATCCAAGTGGGTTCGCTTCAAGTGAAGCAATCCCACGGCACCGATGCCGCGGCGACGCCGAAGGAAAGCCTCGAGATGTCGGTGCGGATGACTCGGGCGAACTCCGCCGAGGTGATCCTGAAGAAGTCGACGGGGGCCGTTCAGAAGAAGGTCGCCGTAACCGGAGCAAACGAAGCGGAATTTCATGTGAATATGACCGACGCGGTTGCCGCGATGATCAAGGCACCGAATACGGCCGCGGGCATTGCCCAAACGATCACCGTCGCGAGCGCCATGGTCCGGACCCATCCGGAAGTGCCGTATAGCGAAATGGTCGCCGTTCTCGACGTTCTTCGGAAGAACCAGATCGTGAATATCGGGGTCGATCCCGATGGGAGTGGGAAATGAGTGTAGCCTCCGGAACTTTCGGGCCTAAGACGTTCAATCGGCACCTGCTTCGGCGTGGGCAGACGCAGAAGGCGCGTAAGCGCCTGATCATCGCCTCGCTTTCGCTTACGTCGATGGTCGATATGTTCAGTTTGCTTGTGATCTTCCTGCTCCAGTCGTTCTCGACTTCGCCAGAACTCCTTGTGGTGAGTAAGGGGGTAACCCTCCCGAATGCCTCCACGGGAGTCGAGATCAAGGACGCTCCGATTCTTTCCGTCGCCGAAGACGGGATCTACCTCGACCAAAAGAAGGTCGGCGAAGTGAATGCCGTGCTGAAGGATCCGGCCGAGTTAATGGCTCGTCTCGGGGTTCTTCGCGATCGCTGGACGGTCGCTCATCCGGGAGAAAAGTTTCCGGGTGAAGTGAATCTCCAGGCGGATAAGGGCCTTCCGAGTATCTGGATCGCGCGCCTCATGGCGTTCCTTCCGAGCCAGCATTATTCCTCGATTCAGCTGATCGTCATGGGAGGCAACTCGTGATTCTCCTCGCTCTTTCTCTCGTTACTCTGGCGCACGCCGATTCCTCGCTCGTCGTTGAAATTCGGAATCTTCGAAATTCGCTTCCGGTGAGCGACGCGACCCGTCCGGCTCTGACGCTTCGTCTTGCGGATACCCTCTGCAACGAAGCGCTGAGGAGCCGGATTGCATCCGAAAGTAAGGGCGAGGCGACCTCGCGTGATCTTCGCCGCATGGAAGAAGAAGCGCTCGGTCTTTACGAGACGGCCCTCAAGGGCGAAGAAGGTTCGAAAAGGAAGCCGTCGGGAGAAGATGCGTTCAAGATTTCCTTCCAGCGTGCTCGCCTGATGCAGGAGCTCGGTCAAACGAACTCGGCGCTCGTTCTCTACCGAGAAATCGGCGCGGGCAGCGAAATGGTTTCGCTCAAACGCGAGTCCTACCTCCGCGTGGCAGAAATTCAGGAACATGCGGCACCGGGTTCGGCGGAAGTCGAAAGCGCCTATCGCAAGACGCTTGAATATTGCCAGGGCACCGATACCTGCGCGTATGCGCACTACCGACTTTCTTGGTTTTACCGAAATAAAGGGGACTCGAACCTCGCTCCGGCCATCGCCGAAGTGAAGCTCGCGCTCTTCGACTCGAAGGGTGGACTTCGTGAAGAGGCTCTTCGCGACTGGGTCGCGTTCGTTTCCGTTGCTGGCGGCGACGGTTCCGCGACCATGGCCGAGTTCGACGAATTCGCCCGCAAACAAGGGAAGCCCGACCTTCTCGATCAGCTCGCCGCGGCTTATTTTATCGGCGGGAACCGGATTGCCGGAATCAAAATTCTCTCTTTCGTTCACGCCCGGAATCCGAAGCTGATGTCGGCGCTGAAGCTCCTCGAAGAAAGCCACGGTCAGCGCGACTGGGCAGCCGTCGATATGCTCACGAACCAGGCGTCGACGACGCTCCTCTCCCAATCCGCAGCCTTCACGGATGCCGAGCGTGGCGATGCCGAAAAAATTCTGAAACGTGTTTCCGTCCAGCTCGATCAAGATAAGAGCCAAGACGCGAAAATCAAAACCGCTTTCCAAGAAGTCATCGATCTCGATCTCGCGCTTTTCCCGAAGAGCGTCGATCACGCGAAGATGATGGAAGGCTGGCTGGCCTCCGAGTCCGATTACACGGTAAAGGCAAAAAAGACCGACGGCTGGATCGCGAACCCGGCGTTCGCGCTGACCGTCGCGGAACAAATCCGTTTTCGT
>JBBQMV010000300.1:0-3513 GCA_038329315.1 Bdellovibrionia bacterium
AACTCGCCAGGTCCGCCGCGAGTGATCCGACGTCGCAGCTCGAATAGATTAATTCGCGAGGCGCCGCCTGACGAAGGAGCTCGACCGTTTTTCCGAGACCTTTCCGAGGCGGATTCACGAGCACGAGGTCCGGCCCGAAAGCCCCGATTTCCATCCCGACCACGCCGGCATCCGCCGTCCGAAAGGCGAGATGCGTAAGCCGCTGCTCGTGCGCGGATTCATTCGCAGCGGCAACGCCCTCGGCATTTCGATCGATACCGAGGAGCGCGGAGGCGGACTTCGCCGCGAAAAAGCTGAACGCGCCTTGGCCGCAGAAAAGCTCCACGACCCGTTCCGATTTCGATTCGCGAATCCACTCCGCCGCCTTCGCGTAAAGTTTCGTCGCGACTTCCGAGTTCGTCTGCACGAAGGCCTGCGGAGAAAGCCGAAACGGGATGCCTCCGATTGCGTGTCGGAGTGTTCGGCGCTCGGTGATGAAAACCTCTTCGGGCCCCTCGAGTATCGCGTGCGGAATCGGCTGAAGGTTCGCCGTCACGACGGTGAGCTCCGGAAACTTCGACTGGAGCGCGGGTAGGAGTTTACGGATCCTCGAGACGCACTCTTTCGAGCGAAGCACGAAACGGAGGTACATTTCGTCGGTCTCGGTCGAATAAAAAAGGATAAGCCCCTTCAACTCCCCGTCCCGCTCTGCGATCCGGTACGGGATGAGATTATAATCGCGAATAAATCCGGGCAACGCGCCGATCACGGCGTTCAGCTTCGGGTGATGGATCGGACAGGCGAGAAGCTCACGCCCCTCATCGAGTCGTTCTTCGCCTGCGAGTCCGATCACGGGTAGCGCGCTCGTTCCCGTGACGACCATCTTCGCGCGGTTCCGAAACCCCTCGGTCCGGGACCCGACCGTCGGTTCGAGCGGCGGCAAGCGGACCTCGCCGAAGGCGGCCACGAGTCGCGCCGCCTTTTCTTTCAGCTGCGCCGAATAGTCCCGCTCGATTTCCGAGCAGGACCGGCATTCGCCGCGATTGAAATATCCGCAGAAGGTTTCCACTTCGAACATTGTATTCGTATTTATAGATTTCGACCCCGGATATCATTGGGAAAAATAATTTGGCTGATCATTTATCGGTGGCGGCCTTGCGTCACGTCGGTTCGGTGTCATCCTTAGGGCGTGAAGCTGAAGAAGGTTTTTCGCGAAAACTGGCTAACCCGTAAACCCGTCCGTGAGGGGTTGGTGCCGACAGGCATCCTCGTTTTTCTGCTCGTCTTCGGTAGGCTCGCCGAATTCCCGGCCTCCGGCGATCTCGTCTACGGAAAGGGCGAATACTGGCGCGCATGGACGACGCTTTTCGTACACGCCGGTCCGGGCCACCTACTGAGTAACCTCTTTCTCTTCGCGCCGTTCGCGTACGCCCTCATCAGCTACTTCGGCCTCTTCTTTTTCCCATTCGTCGGCTTTTTTGTCGGCGGCTTAGTGAATCTCGCGGTTCTAAAGTCGATGCCCGGACCGGTCCTACTCGTGGGTGTCTCCGGCGTCGTTTACTGGATGGGCGCCGCGTGGATCACCCTCGCGTTCCTCATCGATCGCCGGGACAAGCTCGTCACTCGGCTGATGAAAGGAGTCGGCGTATCGATGCTCCTCTTCCTCCCGGACACCTATCGTCCCGAAGTGAGCTATCTCACCCACTTACTCGGCTACGTCGCGGGCGTGACGAGCGGACTCGTCTATTATGCGGTTCTCTACCGCGCTTTTCATCGCGCGGAGAAGTACGATTACAGGTACGACTTCGATGCGCACTGGGATCCGCGAATAAACGGATACTCTGCCGAGCTCCCCGTCGAAGACGCGATCAGCAACCTGGAATCGTAACGACATCGTCGATCGAAAGACCGCCACTCGAGAGGTGGTTCGTATCGACAAACTGTCCGCCGCCTACCGTCGCCATCGACCGAAGGTTCGAGATCGAAGTCGTGTCCGAAGCACGACCGAAGTACACGGTGCTCACGGCCAGGTGGCTATGCCCGTTCGCCGCCGTCGCGTTCTTTAAACTCGTGACGAGATTCGAGATCGCCGTTGGAACGTTACCGTCGATATCCGTCGGCTGCCCGTCGGACATAAAGACGACCGCGTAATCCGCGACCGTACCGGACGCTTCGTCGCGCGTGATTGCCGACGAGAGCGCGTCGAATGCCGCGACGTAGCCGGTTCCACCGAGCGGCGGAATCGTCGAATGATAGTAATCGAGCGCACCGGACTCGCCGGCGGCGGTTCCGAACGGCACCGAAGCGGAACCCTTCGTGAAGCGACCGAGATTCATGTCGTAGAGGTATCCGTCGTCGTCGAAGTATCCGAAGCTGTAACGAAGGTTCACGTGGTTGCTATAAGAAGCGAGGAAGTTTCGGAGCGTTTGGACGCGGAAGTACTGGCTCGGATCCGAGCTCTCGGTCGAACCGGAGTTATCGACCATGACGAGAATCCGGAGATTCGACGTGGTCGTACCCGCAGTACAGCCGGGCGCGCCCGGTGGTAGGTCGACTTGGCTTTGGGAGTTCACCCTAAAGCCCGTGGGCGCCTTCGCACATCCGCCCATCGCGACGAGCGCGACGAGTGCATACATCCAAATCCATGGGTGAAGAACGATTCGCATAGGACCTCCTAGAACTGTGACTTCGTACAGATCTATCGGTCCCTGACGCCGGCAACCTTTGCCTTTTGAACTTGAGCGGAACGCTCAGAAATTAAAGAGCGAACTCGTCCGTCAAATCTCCTACGCTGCCGGGGTATAGCGCTTCACGGACGCGCGGATGTCGTCTTCGCTCTTAATCACGAGATCCCATGCGAGACCCGCCGCCGCGAGCGACTTGATGAAGTAGTATCCGAGGTCGAACTGGAACGGCCGGAGGCCGAGCTTCGCGTTCTTCGGCCAGGCGTGATGATTATTATGCCAGCCTTCACCGAACATCACGGCCGCGAAGAAAATATTATTCCGGCTGTCGTCGGCGGTATCGAACGGGCGATCCCCCATCCGGTGACAAAGCGAATTCACAAGGAATGTGAGGTGCAAGGAGACGATCGTCGGTACGAAGTACGCCCAGGTGAGGAGCGTCCATCCTCCGAACGCGAAGAGCAGAGCGCCTTGGGCGAGGAAGAGAACCGGAATCCACCGATCGAGAACGCGGAGTTCGATCGGCCATTCGTTTCGAAGCGCGTCCTCGCCGTCTCGAGCTTCCGGGGTCGACCGGCGAAAAAGCCAGCCGATGTGTGCGTGATAAAAGCCATCGATTTTCGGCGAGTGCGGATCGCCGACCCGGTCTGTGTAACGGTGATGGGTGCGGTGGCGAGAAACCCACCAGCTCGCCGTACCCTGCCCGGCGAGTCCGCCGAAAAGCGCGAGCATGAACGCAATCGGGCGCGAGGTAGAGAACGATTCATGTGTGAAATAGCGGTGGTAACCGACGGTGATTCCGAATCCGCGAATCGCGTAGAAAAAGAGGCCGATCCCTACCGCGGCCCAC
>JBBQMV010000301.1:0-3510 GCA_038329315.1 Bdellovibrionia bacterium
CTCTTCCCGCTCTTTATCGTCGAATTCCGTCTTATCGCGTTCCATCGCGAGCACGAGCTTCAACATGCGGTGAACGACCAGATCGGGATACCGACGGATGGGCGAAGTGAAATGCGTGTAAGCCTTCGAGGCCAGCCCGAAGTGTTCGCCATAGACCGAGCTGTAGTGGGCTTGGGCCATCGAGCGAAGGAGCGCCATGTTCAGAAGCGTTTGGGCCGGGTGGCCGTCGATTTCCTTCACGACCGCGTTCATCGCTTCCGGGAGATTTTTCGTGGAGTAAACGAAGTTTACGCCATAATTTGCGCAGAGCTCGGCGAAGCGCTCGATCGCGGCCTTCACTGGTTCATCGTGAACGCGGTAGACGAACGGCCACTTTCGGGCAAGCGCCCATTCGGTCACCGATTCGTTCGCGGCGATCATAAATTCTTCGATCAGCCGGTGGGCATCTAGCCGTGGGCGGAGTTTGATCGAAATCGGTTCGCCGGTCGGTTCACATCGGAGTTCGGGCTCGGGAAGATCGAAGTCGATCGATCCACGTTCGTTCCGAAGACGACGGAGAATCGCGTAGAGATCGTAGTGGGTACGGAACTCCCATTTTTCGTTGCCGACGTTCGCGTCGGCTTCCGCTTGGATTTCGTTATAGGTCGCGCGGCGACGGCTATGGATGAGCGAGTTCATCACTTCGACGCCGAGCTTTTTACCGTTCCGATCGAAAGTGATCTTCGAGGTCATCGTCAGACGGGGGCCGTCCGGACGAAGGGAGCAAAGGTTTTCGGACAGCGCCCGCGGAAGCATGTGGAACGCCCGCTCCGGGAAGTAGACCGAAGTTCCGCGCGAATAGGCTTCGTCGTCGAGCGCCGTATCTTTTCGGACGTAATGAGAAACATCCGCGATTGCGACCCAGAGGAGGAATCCGCCTTCGCGGTTTCGCTCGACGAAAATCGCGTCGTCGAAGTCCCGTGCGGTTTCGCCGTCGATCGTAATGAACGGAACGTGCGTGAGGTCGGTGCGGTGTGGATCCTTCAGATCTAAGACGAAACTTTCGGCTTCGGCGACGGCTTCCGGTGAATGCTCTTCGACGAGGCTATATTCGGCGGAAACCATTTGGATGTCCGCGCGAGCCGGCAGCTCTTCGCCATAAGTTTCGATGATTTCGCAGGTGACCTTTCCGAATTCTTCTTCGGGATAAAGGACTTTCGCGCGAACCCATTCGCGTACTTTCGCGTTCTTCGTATCACCGATGACCGGAAGTTCTTCGCGCGCTTTTTTACGCTCGTAAACGACCATCCCCGTTTTTCCCATCGGGTAGAAACGGCCGACGAGTTCGCGGAAACGGTGTTCGAGGACGGTGACATCGACGACTTCGCCGCGCTCGGAAACGGTCGCTTCGACGCGGTCGCCGTGAAAGAATCGTTCCGCCTCGTGCGGGTTCAGGAACGCATCTTCGTATTCTTTATTTTCGAATTGAAGGAAGCCAAACCCTTTGCGGTTCTTATCGATTCGGGCTTTGAGTTTGAAGCTTCCGGGCGCATTCGCAGCCGGGCCGCGCCGTTCGCTCTTCACGTGGCGATCTCCTAAGCGATGCTTATCGCGGGAGGCTGCTCCGCGTTCACCGCGAGGCTCGCCTTTTTCTTCGAAGCGACGCTTCCCTTTATCTTTCCCTTTTCCACGGCGTGGTCCGCGCGGAGCGCTACCCCAGTCGTCGCGTTCACGGAAGGCTGGCTTCGGACCACGATCAGCGACGGGGCCCGCGCCCGGTCCGCGAATGGAACCCGGGCGAGTACCGCCGGGGCGACGGTCAGACGAACCTGGACTGCGATCAAACTTTGCTCCGCGATCGGGGCGAGGGCCCCGGTCCGAACCGCGTTCAGGTTTCGGGCCGCGTCCTGCACCTCGGTCGGCGCCGCGATCAAACTTTTTCGGCCCGCCCGGTCCGCGATGCGGTGATGGACGACGGTCGGCGCTCGGACCACGAGGAGTGGGTTTTTCTTCATCGGCCGCAGGCGCTGGGTTACGCGAGGTAAACCCATGTTGCTTACCCGAGCGATCCGTAAATACAAAAGCTCCGCGAGATTCTCGCGGAGCTTCGCCGGACCTTTTCGGGGAATCTTTTTCGGATTCCTTTTGAAACTTCTTTTCGGGGCGCTTCTCGCGCTTGTCGTTTCGACTCATCGCCTTCTTCAAGGCTAGCCGAAACTTATTGGCAAGGGTAGCTGTTTCCGCGGCCGTCTTCGCAGGAGATGGCCGTGGCATGGAGTTCGACGCGGATCTTACCTTGGAACATGATCTGGAGGATCAGTTGGTTCGGAGTCGCTTGAGCTTGCTGATTGTAACCAACCGCATATCCGCCGTACTGACCTTGTGGATATTGGTTCGGATACTGACCTTGTGGATATTGGTTCGGATACTGATTCTGGTTGTACTGCGGCTGTCCGTACTGCTGCGAAAGCGTCGAAGTCGACGTGATCGAGAGATTCGCGATGTCGCCCGAGCGATTCGTATCGCCCGACGCCGAGCCAACCACGGCTCCGGATTGAATCAGTTGGGCGTTCCAAAGTACTTGGTCCGAACTCAGGGAGTCGATCTTACCGTAAATCTTGATCGATTCACCGCCGAACGTATTCACGCGAAGTGGGATATTGTCCGGCGCCATCGCGCCGTTGTTACGGAACTTACCGACCGAAGTGCCCGAGATCTGGCGCTCGTGGCGGCACTGCGCTCCGACCATCGAACCACTCGCTTGCACGCAGGCCGAAGCGAGGTCCGTCGTTTGGTAACACTGCGACTGGCCGAAGGCGTTCCGCAGCTGGATCAAATTACCTTGGCAGGTATACGGCTGCGCGCCCGACTGGCCGTACTGACCGTATTGGCCATTGACGTAAGGTGTTGGCGCTGGCGTACCGCTGCTTCCCCCGCCGCATCCGACGAGAGCGAGGCTGAACGCGCTCACAAAACCCAATGCTAAAACTTTCATCGACTTCATAATTTTTCTCCAAGACACACACAGTGTCCGTGCCCCGTTATGCGTGCGGCATGCCAATGCGTGTCAAAACTAAATTACTAAAAAAGCTCTATTATTTCGATGAGTTAAAAGGGCATTAAAATCTGAGGTTTTCGCCGAAACTGTCGAAGAATTAGACAGGCGACCAAAAAAACGCAGAGTTTTCGGCCGTTTCACCGACGTGGATTGACAGAATGCGACGAGTTTCGCTAACACGAAACTCTCTCTGATGTGCCCGGGTGGTGGAATTGGTAGACACACTCGTTTCAGGGGCGAGCGCCTAACAGCATGCTGGTTCGAGTCCAGTCCCGGGCACCATTTAGTACAGTACACGAACCGGGACGTAGAGCCCCAGCCGCACCTTCGTTGGATGAAGTTCCGCGAATTTGATCAGGTTACTGTATAGGACGCGACGATCCTCGACTGGTGTCCGTTCCAGATTCTGAATCGTCCGGCGGATTCGGAAGAGAAGCCGCTCGCGGTCCACCGCTTTGGTGCGCATTTCATTT
>JBBQMV010000302.1:0-3508 GCA_038329315.1 Bdellovibrionia bacterium
GAAAGCTGCATCGAAGCGCTCCTTTTCATGAGCGAGCGCCCACTCAGCGCGAATAAACTTCGGGACCTCCTCGGTCCGGAAATGTCGCTCCACTACTTTCAAGAAGCCCTCACGAATCTCCAAGCTCGATACGCGCGTTTCTCGCACGGAATCGAACTCGCGGAAATCGCGCACGGCTATCAGTTCCGTACGAAGCCAGTTCGGGCGGCGCTCGCGAAGAAACTCGCGAAGATCCAAATGCAACGTCTCTCGACGGGCGCGATGGAATCCCTCGCGATCATTGCCTACAAGCAACCGGTGATGAAAGACGACATCGACAAGATCCGTGGCGTCGACTCCTCCCACTTCATTCGGGGCCTCCTCGATAAGAAGCTCATCAAGATCGCTGGCCGTTCGGAACTTCCGGGCCGTCCGATGGTCTACGCGACGTCGAACGAATTTCTCGAGATCTTCTCGCTGAAGTCCCTCGACTCCCTTCCACCGCTGAAAGAACTCGAATCTATGATTCCGGGTTCCCAATCCGGAAATCCGGATGACTCCGATCCGCGCGTAAAGAAGATGCGTGAACTCGTTTCTCAGATGAACTCGGACCAGTCCGTTTCGCTGATGTACGACCCGAAGGAAGACGAGAAGTTCTTGTCCGACATCCGCGAACGCGTGAAGTCGATCGAGATCAATCCGCCGACCTTAGTCGCCGAAAAAGAACGCGCGAAGGCGATCGCCGAAGGGCGTATCGATCCTCAGGCGGAATCTTTCGCCGCGGCCGTGGAAGAAACCGACATCGGCGATACCGCCGAAATGCCGATCGAGTAAACCCCGCTAGCGGCGAAGCGCTGCGTCGTCGAATAGGCCAAGCGGGAGCGCTTATTTACACTCCGGATTCGTCACAAGTGCCTCGCCCGGAGCGATCTCGCGCGAACGCGAAAGAACCCGGTTCGCTAGCGTACGGGAGTCTTCGAGATTCCCTTTCGCCGGGCGAACCATGAGGCCCTCCGCCGTATAGGTCATCGTCAGCGGAAGGTGGCGCGTACCGTTCACGAAAACCTCGCCTTTGGCGTTCTTCGTGAGCCCGAGGTAGATCATCGCCGAAGTCCGCTTCGCGACGCCCTTTTGGCCGCTAACGAAGTTCCCGAGCGAGTAAATCACGTAACCTTCATGCCCATCCGAGGCAGTGATCTTATCCACCGGCTGCAGCACGTGCGGGTGATTTCCGAAAACGACGAGCGCGCCAGCTTCGATCATATCCTTCGCGAGCTTCCGCTGATCGTCCCCCGGAACGTGCGTGTATTCGACACCCCAGTGCGGGGTCACGATCACGGCATCGATCGTCGGATCCGCGCGGAGGCGGCGAATCTGATCGAGTACGATCGAACGATTTTCAAAGCAAAGCAGAACGAGGTTCGTCGGATCCGGATTTCCGTTCGTCGAAAACGAGCAAGCGACCCATCCGATTTTGAAGCCGTCGGCTTCGGTCACGGTCGTCCAGTCGGTTTTGGTGGCAGGCGTCGACGCCGCCGCTTCGGTCGTCCGCGTCCCCATGAACGGCAGTCCGTCTTTTTTAAGCTGTTCGATCGTGCGTTCGACGCCGATCGCACGACGATCCATCGCGTGGTTGTTCGCAGTCGAAACGATGTCGATCCCGGACGAGCGTAAATCGCCCACGAGTTCCGGATTGTAATTAAAGAGTGGATAGCTCGTGTAAGCGACGCGGTCGAAATTTTGCCCCGGATCAGCCACGATTTTACCGGCCGACGAAACGGCACCCGCGGTCGGGCCTTCGAGGTTCGCGTACATCACGGAAACGCGCTTCATCTCCGGCTCCATATCGGACCAGAGCGAGTGAAAGCCATTCGAACGCTTCATCCCCTGCTCGGCGAGCGGTTGATGAAGGAGAACATCGCCGACAGCGCCGACCACGACTTTTCGGCCCGGCTCGCACGCGCGCTTGAAGAGAATCGGAGCGGCGCTCGAATCGTTCGAGCTCGTCGTCGGCGAATCGAGGTAAGCATCGGTGTAAGTCTTCGATTCGAAATCATCGGCCGCAGACAGCCCGTCGGAGTCGTCACGTGATTCCGCGTACATCCCCGACCCGCTCGCCATTTGGCTCGTCATCGACTCGAATGAGCCATCCTTCGGAGAGGCACCCGGGTTCGCAGCCTGCTGCGCACAACCTCCGAAGGCACCGAAGCCGGTCGAAAGGAGAAGCGTGAGTGCAATGCGGGCGGAACGCGGGATATTCAACATGGGGGCACTTATAGCTGAATATGACACGATGCGTCAATCACTAAGGGCGACCACCCTGAGCCTAAATTAAACGTTTAATTTCAAGCACTTGAATGCCCTACTCGACGCTCTTGAAGTAACGCTTATACGCGCCGTCGTCGTCGGCGGAATCGAGGTCTTGGATCCCGGGCTTGTGCTGCTTCCGCGGCGATTCCTTCGGCGCTCCCGGGATCAGCGCGTTGACCGATTCGGCGTTCACACTCTCGAGACTCGTCGCTCCGTTCGGCATCGCCGTCAGCTTCGCATGAAGTTCCGGCTGGTATACGCGAATATCTTTAAGCGTCGACTCGAGCGCCTTTTTCTTCAAGGTCTCGACCTTCGTTACGACCTCCTTTGAAGTTCCGGCCGGCAACTCGGTTTTCAATTCGGAGGTTTTCTGGATCGCGCGCAGTTCGTCCTGGGCGGTCTGCCGGAGTTCGACCTTCTGCTCGATCACCTTCTCCGCCGGCGCCGCCTGGGAAACGACGGCCGAGAACCCGGACTTTACTTCGATCGTTTTCGGCGTTTTCGCGCCCTTGACCGACGAGTCGACGATCGGCGTTACTTCGACCGTTCCCCGTATGATCGTAAACTCACTTTCTCCCGTCTTTCCGTTCTCTTCGACGAAGAAATCCGTTCCGCGCACGCCCATCACCGCGACTGGCGTACGAAGCGTGATTTTTTTCCGAGGACCATCCTTCGAAACGACGCCCCTAAATTTTCCGTACATGAGATCGATCTTTGCTTGAAGCTTCGCGTGCTCCGCGGCCTTCGCGTCCCAGGTAATGCGGTACGCGGTCCCCGAACCGACTTGGAAAAGATCACCGTTCTCGAAAACGACGCGCGCCTTCGCACCCGGCACCGTCCGCACCACGTTTCCATTTTCGACGGGATCTCCGGCCTTCGCGTTCGTGACCACGTAATATTTTCCCTCGAAGAGCGCGAGCGTCCCTTTCGCCGGCTTTTCTTTCGGAGCCATGTCGGACGGATGCGAAAAAATCTGCACCATCCCTTCAAGCTCAGTCAATGTTCCGACATGGGGATCGGCGACTGCGGATAGCGAAACCAGAAAAACGAGGAAAAAAACGGGAAGAAGGGGCTTCATAGAATTCTCGCCTTTCGGGAATGAGAGTATTCCGCTTAGGATAGAAGAAAGCCCCCCTAAAAGGAAAGTAGATCACGCTATGAAGCTGCTAATCCCGCTCGTTCTCCTTCTCTCGGTCTCGTCGGCTCTTGCAGCCGACTT
>JBBQMV010000303.1:0-3489 GCA_038329315.1 Bdellovibrionia bacterium
GGTCTGATCGATACCCAAATGACTCAAGCGATCCCCGCGGAAGTGAAAGAAAAATTTATCGGGAAGATCCCGATGCGCCGGATGGGTAAGCCCGAAGATATCGCGGCGATTGTTTGCTTTCTCGCTTCCGACGAAGCGAACTACGTCACCGGCCAATGTATCCAAATCGACGGTGGCCTTACGACCGGCGGCGCGGGCGGATAGTTAGTCGTTTGGGATTTTTAGGGCTTTGAACGTCGTACGGCGCGGTGGCGTCGACGGAAGAATAATTCCGAGACCGACCGTACCGCCGAAACGGAGATACTGACTCGCACTTGAGAATCCACCCAGTTTGGCTGAGAAGTGGGCCGACGAAACGTCCGCAGAAACCTCGAGACGCACGTATTCGGTCAAACCGAATACCATTCCGATCCCGCCCGAAAGTCCGTGGGTGTCGTCGGAGAGGGACTGGGAAGTCTGACCGCTCGTCTTGTCGTCGACTTTGACGAAGTCGTAGCCAGCGCGAAGAAAAAGGTCGCCGAGATAAATTTTTAGTCCGAGTGACAGTGTCTTTTCGGAAAGTTTTTCACTCTGGGTACTCGAGTTAGCGGTACTGTTGAAATTCCCGAATGTGTATTTTGCGTAAGGGGCCCACGCGAAATCGGAATCGCCGATTTTGTAGTAGACAGAGCCGCCGTAATTAATTCCGGAATATCCCGCGGTTTGGCTCTGCGCGAACACGCGCGGCGCCGAATAACCACCCTCCGGCTGGATGAAAATCAGATTACCCGTGTCATCCGCGTAGGCCGAAGTCGCGAGGAGTGTGAACAATCCAAGGACAAGGCGCTTCACGGGACCACCAAAACATCCGTCGGTTGGCGCATCACCGACGCCGCATCGATGTAGGCACGTGAGCCCACCCGGACCCCGGCCGATCCTACGATTTGGAGTTTTTCGCAGGTGTTAAACGTCGTGCTGCACGCGAGTACGGAACCATCGTTCATTTGGGCCATCGCGGAGATATTTTGAAGGATCGTCGTGTCCCGAAAAAATTGGCCAATATAAGTGAAATTCGCAGAATAGAGCTCGATACTGTTTAAGGCCGCGGCCTGGACGGAGACGAGAAATCGACCATCGGAAAGTTCGAGAATATCGCTCGGATCGCAGTTCGTCGTGCAGGATAAACTGAGGGAAATCGTCGTCGCGAGTGTTCCGTTGTTATTATAGATTCGCGGGCTATCCGGCGCGCCTCCGGTCGTGATCGCGGCGAAGCGACCTCCCGAAATCTTCCGGAGCTTCATGATGTTGGCGGTGAGCGTGATCGGAAAATTCGTGGTTACGCGTACCGGCGGGTTACTCCCGTCGTATTTCTCAATTACGCTGGTCGACTCGGCGGTGACGGTACCTGAATCCGACAAAGTGGCGATTGTTCGTAAAGTCGTGCCGGACAAATTGACGTCGATAATTTGATTGCTAATATTCGACGGTGCCGAGAGCTTCAATTTTTCTACGCGATCGGTGGTGTCGACGGTATAAAATAAATCGTCAGGCGTAGTACCAAACGCCATTCCCATCATCAGTTCGGTCGAACTCACGCTACGGATGACCGATTTAAACGTGCCATCGGAATAGAAATCAGAAATTTGGTGAAGCGGAAAGGGAGTCACCGTACGAGCGACCGTACCGCCGGAAAGGATGAGAATATCGCCTGACGTCACTCCATCAGTGCTCTTTAATACGTCCGAAAGAAACTTATTCTGACCGCACGACGAAAGTGCGAGGACCGCCAAGGCGAGCAAGGGGTTTAAAAGGCGACTTGAATTCTTCATCCACAGTAATGATCGGGTCCCGGAGGCTGGAAATTAACGAGTCATTAATGAATTTTGCTAATTCCTAAATAATTCAAAATGTATTCGTCAATTTTATGGCTCCAGAAAAAAAAGGCTCCGAGGAAAATCCTCGGAGCCTTTCAAGTTTAAGATCGGAAAACGTTTAGAGCTCCGAATCCGCTCCGCGGCGACGCATGTACGTCGGAACGTCATACTCGTCGTCGGTGAGGTTCGTGATTCCGAGGCGTTGGGCGATCGCCCGGGCCCGGGCAAGTTCGCCCGCTTCCGCTCCGGTTCCCATGTCCTTCGAAGGCGTCCGAGCTGCGAGGCCTGGATTCACGGCTTCGGAAGCCACTGGTGTTTCCCCGGCGAGATCCTCGAAAGCCGAAGCTTCTGCTTCGATCGTCACGGTTTCGACCCGAATCGGCTGTGGAATGACTGGTGCGGCAATCGTCGGAGAAACCATCGACGCGTTCGGAGCCGGAGGGGTAACCGGAATCGCCGGTGCCCAAGGGGCAGTCGCCACTGGAGCCGGTTGATTCCAGCCCTGTGCACCTGCGCTCGCTTGGGAGTTCAGACTCATCGCTACCGAAGCCGCCGGAGTGCCAAGACCCGTCGCGATCACGGTGATCTTCACCGCGTCGTTCATCGCTTCGTCGATCACCGTACCGAAAATGATTTCGGCATCGGGGTGAGCGGCTTCCATGATGAGCGTAGTGGCTTCGTTCACTTCGTGAATCGAAAGATCGGGTCCACCGGTGATGTTGATGATGATCCCAGTCGCACCGTTGATCGAAACATCTTCGAGGAGCGGAGAAGAGATCGCGTTCGTTGCGGCTTCCACCGCGCGATGTTCGCCTCTCGCATGCCCGATACCCATAAGCGCCATTCCGCGATTGTTCATGATCGTACGAACGTCGGCGAAATCGCAGTTGATGTGACCAGTGCAGTTAATGAGATCGGAGATCCCTTGAACGGCATGAAGAAGGACTTCATCGGCCTTCTTGAACGCGTCCATCATCGAGAGCTTCGCGCCCGAAACGGCGAGAAGCCGTTGGTTTGGAATCATGATGAGAGAATCGACATTTTCGCGAAGAGCGGCCAGGCCGTCTTCCGCGTGGCGCATGCGCTTTTTGCCTTCGAACATGAATGGCTTCGTAACCACGCCGACCGTGAGGGCTCCCGCTTCTTTCGCGATTTTCGCGATGATCGGGGCGGCTCCGGTGCCGGTTCCGCCGCCCATACCGGCAGTGATGAAGACCATGTCGGCGCCTTGAATGATTTCCGCGATTTTTGCGTAATCTTCGAGGGCTGCTTTACGGCCGATTTCTGGGTTTGCACCGGCGCCGAGTCCGCGAGTCACGTCTTGACCGATTGCGATCTTGGTTGGCGCTAGCGACGCGTTCAGCGCCTGAATGTCAGTGTTGGCAGTGATGAAATCCACGCCTTGCAATCCGAGCTTGATCATCGTGTTTACGGCATTACATCCGCTGCCGCCGACTCCGATAACCTTGATCTTTGCTCCTTGGGTAGCCACTTGATCAATTTCAAACATGGTTTGGTTCCTCTTCCTTTTTGAGGAGACCGTTTCCGGCCTTCCGTTATACTTCGACTCCGTCCTCGCCTTTCAGTTCGGACGATAGTTTTTAAAAACTCCTAGAACAAATCCCTGATCCAAGTC
>JBBQMV010000304.1:0-3488 GCA_038329315.1 Bdellovibrionia bacterium
ATCCTCTTCGCTCGCATGGACGCCGCCGCCAAATCAGAATAGCCTGAGACCGATGTTACTACAGGCGAAGAACCTCCGAAAAAACTTCACCCGCGGGACGAACGAAGTCGAAGCCCTTCGGGGCGTCGATCTTTCGATCGAGAAGGGCGAGTTCGTTTCGATCATGGGGCCGAGCGGTTCTGGGAAGAGCACACTCCTCCATCTAATCGGCGGACTCGATCTGCCGACGAGCGGTGAAGTGCTGATCGATGGCGAGCCGATCCAAAACTTGAGCGATCAAGCCCTCTCCGAGTTTCGCCGCCGGAAACTTGGATTCATCTTTCAGTTCTTCAACCTCCTTCCGACCCTTTCGGCGCTCGAGAACGTCGCGCTCCCACGGCTCCTCGATGGTCAGTCGATCGCGGAAGTCGAAGGGAAAGCAAAAGCGCTTCTTACCCAAATGGGACTCGCCTCCCGAATCGGGCACCGCCCGGACCAACTCTCCGGCGGCGAGATGCAGCGAGTGGCCATCGCGCGTGCGCTCGTGACGGACCCACTCTTAATCCTCGCCGACGAACCGACCGGAAATCTCGATTCGAAATCTGGCGAAGCGGTTCTCCGTTTACTTGCCGAAATGGCGCGCGAACGCGGCCACACGATTCTCATGGTCACCCACGATGCGAATGCGGCTTCCTTCGGAACCCGGCTCGTTCGTCTTCGGGACGGCGAAATCGAAAGTGATACAAAACTCGAGCTCCGCAAAGAAACACGCGCTCCGGAGCCGGGAGTTTAACCCGTGCTGAAGAATCTTCTGAAGTTCGTCGGTCTTCGGCACCAGCGCCTTCGCCCGGCGCGGACGATTCTGACGACCCTCGGGGTGGCGTTCGGCATCGCGCTTTTCGTCGCGATTTCGATCATCAACCAATCGACCCGCGATTCGCTCCGCGAAAACGTCGATTCCGTCGCCGGTAAAGCGAAAATCACGATCTCGGCCGGACCGACGGGTATTGCCGAAGAAAAGCTCGAGCTCGTTAAAGCGGTTCCCGGCGTAAAGCACGCCGTTCCGATGGTCGAGGCCCGCGCGTTCTTCGACGGCGCTCGTAAGCAGGACGAGTCGATTTATGTCCTCGGCGTCGACCTTCTCCAGGAATCCGCGGTTCGTACCTATAAGGCGACCGACCAGAAGATCATCGAAGATCCCCTCATCTTCCTAAATCAGCCCGACAGTATCGTCGTGACGAAGAAGTTCGCGGAACTTCGCAACCTCGGCATCGATTCGAAGCTTCCGCTCGCGACTGCGAATGGCACGAAGGTCTTCACGATTCGTGGACTCCTCGAGCCCGAAGGGGCGGCCCGCGCCTTCGGTGGAAGTCTCGCCGTCATGGATATCGATGGCGCCCGAGTGAGTTTCGGTAAGGTCGGTAAAGTCGATCGGATCGACATCGTTCCGGAAGCAGGCGCATCCGCAGACGCGCTGATCACGACACTCAAGGCGAAGCTCGGCACGGGATTCACGATCGAGCGGCCAGAAACCCAGTCCGAATCGACCGAACACATGATCGCGGCATACCAGAAGATGATTACCTTCTTCAGTTCGCTCGCGCTGCTCGTCGGGCTTTTCCTCGTCTTTAACTCGGTGAGCATATCGGTGGCCGAACGTCGCCGCGAGATTGGTATCCTTCGCGCCCTCGGCGCGGCGCGCTCGGGCATTCTCTGGGTCTTCGTTCTCGAGAGCGCGCTTATGGGATTTGTCGGCGCCCTGCTCGGCGCCCTGCTCGGGCGGTTTCTGGCCGAATTCATGGTGAAGCAGGTCACGCTTTCGATTTCGGCCCAGTTCCATACAAACGTCGGAACAAACTCGCTTGATTTAACGCTCGGCCTTTTCGTGACCACCGTCTTGATGGGTACGCTCACCTCCGCGGCCGCCGCGTTTGTACCGGCTTATCGGGCCGCGAATATTTCGCCGCTTGAAGCGATGAAGTCTCGTGGGCTCGAAGTCGGGCCGCGCGAGCGTGGTGATATCCGAAGCCTCTTTCTCGGAATTGGACTCCTCGTCTTTACGTTCCTCTCGACTCGGTTTCAGTGGAACCAGATCTTCGGTCCGATCGAGCAGATGACGCAAGCTTCGAGTGTTCTCGGCGCCGCGTTCTTCGGCCCCTTCGTGGTTTTCGTTCTCATTCAGTTTTTTCGAAAACTCGTAAAAACGAAGCGGGCGCCGATTTTCCGACTCGCCCAAGACAATCTCCTTCGTTCGCGCCGTCGAACCGCGACGAACATCATGGCCCTCATGGTCGGTCTTTTTCTGGTGATGCTCATCGCGACGATCCGCGCGAGCTTCCAAGATACGATCGTGAACTGGCTCGATGAAATTTTAGTTGCGGATATCGTGGTTACTTCGGGCGGAAAGACGATTACCGCCGAAGTCCAACCCGTCCGTGAAGATATCGCGGCAGAAATCCTCGCGGTACCCGGGGTGCGAAATCCGGGGCCCGGGCATGGAGTTTCATCGCGGATTCTTCAGGTAAACGGCACGGATATGAAGTACGCGCTGAAGGCGTTCGACGAACCGGCGGACTACCTTCAGTTTCGGAACTTTAAGATCAAGGACCTCGACCGAATCAAGGTTGGCCGTGCGCTTTTCGATCTTCAAGCGAATCGAGCTGAGCCCCGAGTAATCGTTTCGGACAACTATTTTCTGAAGCACCCAAAAGCGAAGGTGGGTGATCTCCTTGAAATCGATACCCCCACGGGACGAACGAGTTTCCGAATCATTGCGAAGTCGGTCGATTATGCCTCGCCGAATGGTGTTTTTTACATCAATCGAGACGTCTACAAACGTTTATGGAAGGACTCGCTCGTCACCGGATTCGGTCTGAGCCTAGAGCCGGGAGCAGATCTCGAAAAAGTACGAGCCGAAATCGGTCGCGTCGTTGGTCAGAAGTATAATCTGATCGTGCTCTCGAACGCCGAAATGCGAAGCGAGATGAAGACCGCGATCGACGATAGCTTCGCTTACACGCGCGCGGTCGAGGCGGCGGCGCTTCTGGTCGCGCTCCTCGGACTCCTGAATACCCTTCTCATTAGCGTGCTCGAACGAACCCGGGAAATCGGTGTTCTTCGCGCAGTCGGAGCGTCTCGCCGCCAAATTTTTCGTATGATTCTGACCGAAGCGGTCATCCAGGGTGGGTTTGGTGCGATCGTCGCGGTCGCCATTGGTGGCGCGGTCGCAAAAATCTGGATCGAACATTCACTCGCGTACACGCTCGGATGGATGATCGACTTTTCCATTCCGTTATCCTCGGTTCTCCAAACCGTCGGAATCGGCGTGGTTGTCTCCGCAATCGCCGGAGTTTATCCCTCAAAACGGGCGTCAAGTATTCCGATCGTCGAAGCGCTCGATTACGAGTGAAATCCGAACGAGGGTAGAATCGTTCGTGCGGAAATGTTCGGGTTGGTACATCCTAAGGATGTGAAACCGAATCCTGCGGAATCGCATGCCCTTCCTACCA
>JBBQMV010000305.1:0-3484 GCA_038329315.1 Bdellovibrionia bacterium
CGCCGCGATCGATAAGGCGTGTCCGAAAGAGAAGAAGAAGGATTTCCGCGACGGCCTCCGCTGCCTGTTCGCGAACGGCGCGCCGATCGCCGACACTTTCTACCGGGGAATCCTCGGCACCCTCGTCGACGACCTCGTCAATGCAAATGACAAAAAGGTCGACGAAGTCGCCTCACACGTGGATCCGATATAGAACGCGACGCCCGTCGGTTCGCTTCGTCAGACTCCCCGCTTCGACCGCGTCGGCAAGTCGCTTAAACGCGATCGTGCGGCCGAGCCCGTAGTATTCCGCAAACGGTCCGGCTTCGAACTCCGGATTCGCTTCCGCGAATGTCCAAGGTCGAGGGTCGTAGGTCGTCTCGACCGCCACCGTTTTCCGAACGACCTCGTCCGCACGGATCCGACCCGCTTCGATCTTCATCGTGATTCCATACTCCGTGCGTAGACGCTGAATGAGTTTGGCGACCCGCGGGTCGAGCTGAAGAAACGCCGACATTTCTTCGGGCCAAAGCAGCGGCTTCAACCGCTCGACCGAAACACCGATCCGGTCTGCGCACCGAACGTAGCCGAGCAGTTCGATCTCGAGCGGAATCCCGAGTCGATGTTTTCCATCCACCGACCATTCGTCCCGGGCCGGATGGATCCGAATCGAAGCGCCCTGGCCGCCGATCCAATCTGCGGCCGGACGAAGCCCGGGCTTAGCGAGAAACCCCGCGGAGAGGCCGGGATAAGCCGCGATCAGAGTCGCCCGCTCCGGATCGAGTAGCCCCGCTCGGTCCATACAGACGTATGCGTCGAGAATCATCTCGGGACGGTGATCGGGTTTATCCAGGACGGCGAGCGCTTTCGCGAACGCGACTTCCGCGTCTTCTTTCCGGCCGAGCCCGGCATACGCGACACCGCGCCACTTATCGAGGAAGGCCGAATCGACCGTCCCTTCGCCCTTCGGAAAGAATTCGACCGACCGATCCATCTCGGACAGGGCCAATGCGAAATCACCGCGCCTAGCGTGATACTCGCCCGCTGCTTGAAAAAGGATTCCGGAGAGAAATCGTTCGCCCGCTTCGGCGCGCACGCCACCGAGTTCGGCGAGCGCCTCGTCGAATCTTCCCAGCCCAGCGAGCGAATCGGCTAAGGATATGCGAAGCATCTTTTGGGGGTAACCCTCGACGCCGACAAACCGTCGAAAGTAGGTTCGAAAATACGCAATCGCTGCCGCGAATCCGTAGTTCGACATTTGGATCGTCGCCGCCACCGAAAGCGAAGACAGGGTCTCCGGCGCGAGGCGATCAAGAAGTGCGAGCGCGTACGGACTCGCGCCTTGGAGATCGAGAAAGTAAGCCGTCCAAACGTAGGTCTCGGTGGTTTCCGCGTCGGCGCCTGGGCGAGGAAGCTTCCACTCCTTCGGTGCGACGACGAGGTAGGCCTCGCGATAGAGCCCGAGACGGCGGAACCACTCCGCGACCACGGCACGGCCGGCCGGGCGCGAGCCCTCTTTCTTTAAATAGAGGCGAATCCCTTTTCGAGCTTCCGCGATGTCGCGAGCGCGTACGGCGGCTTCGATTTTTTCGGAGAGAGACACGTCGCTCATCTGATTCCGAGTATCCCATGCCTGTGTCAAATCGGACACTCGGAACGCATTTCGCGGGTGTTCGTTTTCTCGACAGTCGAAAACGACCCATCTCGAAAGTACGCGAATCTCGGGGGCTTTTCCGATTGGCACCGCGTCTGCAATATCTTCAGCATGATGCAAGGTATGAACACCAAATTTTTCCTGCTGACCGCGGCTCTACTCGGCGCTTCCCTTTCCGGATGCGGACCGAATCTGGTCAGCGATAGCCGGGACTCGAACGCCTCCGGCATGACGAGCTACTACTATGGTTCGAATACCGACACGAATTACTCGTGCAACTCTTCCGCGAACATCGTCCCGACGGATGATGCGGGATCGGACGGCACCCAGCACTACATCGCCTGCGCGAATCACACGTCTTCGACGAAGATCAAGCTCATCGGCCATTCGTCCGCGAGCCAATACATCTGCGCTTATCCGGTTCAGTTCATCAACCCGACCCAGTTCATGTACAAGCTCGATAGCTCGGGCCAACCCCTCACTCAGTGCTATGACGGATGGACTTCGGCCGACACGGGCGTCGAACTCGACTTCACGAACATCAACTATAACGGCGTTCTCGTCGTGAACCAGTCCCAGCGGGCGCAGATGAACCTTTGCCTGCAGACGGGACAGAACTGTCCGTTTCACGCGATCGGGCAGTTTAGATAACTGCGAGTAGGCTCGAGCTGTTCTAGCGCGGATTAATGAATCGTGCGTTTCCCGGTATCGTCTTCATCTTCGACGACGAGCTCTTGCTTCCCTTTACGAAACTGCTTCGCAACGGCCGGATTACGAGTCGGAATCTGCTCGATCACTTCGAGCGATTCGGTATTCTCGGATTCTTGGGCGATGACGATGTAGTGCATCGGGCCGCTCTCTTCGTCCGGGAAATACCGGATAAAGTGATAACGATCGGGCTCCCCGTCGTCTTCGGATTCTTGGACCCAAAGCTCATCCGGAGCTTCCAGGGTTTTCTCTAAGAGGTTCTCGTAAAGGCCGAACTCTTCCGATGGAATATCGCTGCTGCCATCGCGCGTGGTGTGGATCTCCGCGCGAATCGTCTCACTTTGTGACCAGGCGCTGGCCAACCCGTCGGTCGCGTTTTCATCGCCCGCTTCCGACTTTCCGGCACCTTCCGTCGCGGTTTCCCACTCGACTTGGCTTCCCTTACGGAACCGCGCGACGAGGGCCTTGCTGCGGGTCGGAAACGCCATGTAAAGGAACGACGGCTCGCCCCGGAGGAAGAGGCAGATGCAGACGCACCAGACGGACTTCGAACCCGGCTTGAACTGCGAAATTAAGGTATAGCGGTGATCACCCGCGGGCCGCTTCTCCTGCCAAATTTCGTCTGGCTCCTGAATCGTGATCCAGCGCAGGTGTGCGAACTGCTCACGCTCTTCAGGTGTGAGGTCATCCTTCGGGCGATGCTTGAAGTATTCTTTTTCGATCGTGTCGATGTCGGGCTGGAAGTGCGCCGTGATGCAGTCTTCCGAACAGAAGATCCGGCCGACTTCTTCTTCGACGAAGAGCGCGCGGTCTTCGCCCTGCAGACCTTTACCGCAGGCGGTACAGTGCTCGGCCGAGATGGAAAGCGCGCTCTGATCGCGAAGGTCGGCGACCTTACGGCGGCCACGCGCGGGGGTAGACTTCGCAGGGCGGGCCGAATCATCGATCTTTTCGGAGTCCTTTGCGGACGACAACGCAGCACGCGTTGCGGGCTTCTTCGCCCGACGGGGATGTTTGCGGCGCTCTACTGAGCTCTTCTCGGTGCCCTTCTTGGTACCTTTTTTCATGCCCAAGAATATTGTCCGGGTTCGCCCCCCCGGAAGTCAAACGTTGCGTTCGGATCCGGCAATTTTATGACGAGCG
>JBBQMV010000306.1:0-3480 GCA_038329315.1 Bdellovibrionia bacterium
ATCGCCAAACCCAGATTGCACTTTCGACGCGCCCATCCTCACGTCATAATTAAAGCGAGGGGTCTCTCCAATGAAATTGCTCGCGCTCGTTATCGTATTGGGAATGGTCGGAACCGCAGCGGCTGAAGATTTGCCGAAAGAAGTCCAAGGAGCTTGGGCCGTGCCAGGATTCTACGGCCGGAGTTTCGCGGTTTACTCCATCGCGGCCAACGGGAAAGTCGTCACCGAAGTTCCTCGCGTGGCGGGTACCGAGAATGCCGACATGTCGAAACAGGACATGAAGACTCATTGGATGCAGGGCGGAACGGTCACTCAAACCGGCGATGGAAAGTATCTTTTTCGGAACCCTGATTTTTTCAAACAGTTCAAAGGGACCTGGCCCCAAGGCGAAGACGCGTGGACGAACGGGATCGCATTCACGATCGATAAATCGAGCACTCCTCCGAAGATCGTTTGGAAGGCGGCCGACATGATGAAAACTTTTTTTCCGGACAACGTCGCAATATCACCGGAGGAGCTCGCGAAAGCCAAAGCGCAAATCGAACCGTTCCGGAACGATACCGAGAAGTCGCCATGGACGGTGATGAGTTCTGGAGATTGCAAAGACGCGTCGATCGCACCGGGTAAGGCTCCCTTCACCGGTTCATCGAAACTCTATAAGCTGATCTCCAAAGAAGGATCGACCGTCCGCTTCAATCGCGACTCGAAAGAACTTACCGCTGTATTTTCGGCGAATGCAGGTCTTACAGCGACCTACATCCCTTCCGCACTCGAGAAGAGCGTGCAAATCAGATCGGGCAATGACGTACTGACCCTTCTCGATCAAGGTGAAGAATCCGGCCAACCCGGTGTGCATCGCCTCCGGGCAAACGTCGACGGCAAGTGCCGCGAGATCACCGCAAGCAATCAGCCCGCGACCAGCGGTAAGCCAGCCAGTGGTTCGGGGGCAGGCGGCGACATCAAGACGGTTTCCCCCGGCGGTTAATCCGAAAGTCGCTGGCTCCCCAAAAAACGAGAGGCAAACGGTAACCGAGATACGGATACGGAGTGGCGCTACAAGGGGCTGCTTATTGATGTTAGGATGGGTTCATGCTTACGGATAACCGACGAAACTCCATCATGCGCGTAGGGTACTTCGAGCGGTTTCTTGTTTTGCTCATCATTTCGGGCTCGTTCCTTCCGGCAAGTTTTGCCGAAGACGGGGTTTGCCGGCCTTACGGAGTCGAGGCTTTCGATATCGACCCCGCGTTCGCGACGATTGCGGCGGGGTATCGCCTCGAGGCATGGGGAAATGTGGGCACGTTAGTGACGCCCAGCTTTCCGCGCGCGGCTTGTCGTCTGAGAATTTTTTTTCCAGGGCATGCTCAGGAGCTTGGATACGCCGGCCATGTTCCTCTGGATGATCGGCGGGCCTGGGCGGAATATTTACTCGGACCCGGAAATTACCACCTCGGCCCGAAAATCGTCGAATCAGGGTGTCCGGTTTTAATTCTTGGCGATAGCAGCCAGCCTCTTCGAGGTACTGAACTCGAACGCTTGCTCGAGAAATTAGGGATTACGGAAATTGAGATCCTTTCACATAGTGGCGGATTTGTCGGACTTCAGACGTCATTGAGTAATTGGCCCCCGGCGACCGTGAAAAAAATTCGAGCGATTCACCTGCTCGACAATTTCTATAACGAGAATTTGGCGGAGACCCTTCGTCAAAAATTCGATGTCGAAACTTTAAAGAAAATTTGCGACGGATTTTACACGGCCCATAACCAGAAACGGTTTGAGGCTTATTTTGATTCGGTTTGCCCGAACGTTCTCAGAAAGGACGATCACAAGCTCCCGGTTGCGAGTTATTTCTAGGCGTTCCCCGGTAAACTGGTCCGAAGTGATGGTTAGAAATCCGGCGGGCGGTGAACGAAGTCGTAGCACCATACTGTAGTTGAGGATAAAAAATGGTTGGAGCGACTGGGGTTGAACCAGCGACCCTCGCCGTGTGAAGGCGATGCTCTGCCACTGAGCTACGCTCCAACATCCTCAAAAAAGGAGAGTCCCAGTCGTAATCATCGGCGGATGGTTTGTCAATTCCGCGTTAGACCCCTTAAATCGGATTAATCGGCTTTTCGATCGGCCCGGACAGGCTTATCTTTAGAGAGAGCTATGAGCAGGATCGCGATCACTGGCGCTACAGGATTTTTAGGCTATCGCACCGCCCTAGCGCTCTCCGCTCAAGGGCACGAAGTCACGGGCCTCGGCCGAAATATTTCGATGGGGCGGCTCCTAGAACAGTCGGGGATCCCTTTCGTCCGCTGCGAACTTTCCGACGCGACGAAGTTGCGAAGCGTCTTCAAAGGGCACGAGGTCGTTATCCACTGCGCCGCCCTCACCCGCCATGGCGCGCCCGTCGACGAGTACCGGGTCACGAACATCATCGGTTCGCGAAACGTGATGCAAGCGATGGCGCGCACGACCGTCCGCCGCTGGATTCACCTTTCGACCGCCCGCCTTTACGGCGGTGGCGGTGACCGAACCGGGGTTAGGGAATCGGACAACTTCGGACCGAAGACGAACGATCCGTTCATCGAATCGAAACGCCAGATCGAAATCGACATCGATAACTTCGTCCTCGTGCCTTCGATCATTCTTCGCCCCCAAATCATTTTCGGACCGGGCGACCCTCATCTCTATCCGTTCCTCGCGCGATTCGCGCGCTGGAATCGACTTCCGCGTTTCGATCTCGGAGAAACCCTCTTCGATCCGGTCTACGTCGACAACGTCGTCGACCTCATTTCGGCCGCGGTGGCGGCCCCCGAAGATCGCACGGGAAAAGCCTACAACGTATCGAATGCCTCCCCCGTCGAGAGCTACGCGTTTTTAAGCGCTCTCGTCGAAACGACCGGAAGAGTGGTCAAGCCGTGGGATGCTCGCGGAAACCGCGCACTCAAGCTTGCGGGAATACTCGAATCGCTCTACCAGACCTTCTTTCCGGGCTCCGAAGCGCCGCTTACGAAGAACATGGTTCGCCTGCTGACCGAATCCGTTTCACTGAACGTCAGCGCGTCGAAAGAATACCTCGGCTACCATCCCCGGGTTTCCCTTCGCGAAGCGATTAATACGATGGCGAAAACCGGCCCACGCCGGCGCTAATGCCCGATCTGGCAGAGCGGCCTGCCAAGAATGGCAGTGACGGGCCCCCGTTTTCTAAAATCTCCATGGTTTCGGTTTCTTAGTCTTGGCCCGAGAGCTGCTTTTACTCCGGGCAAGAAGGAACTCAACCCAATGAAAACGTTTACTCTGTCCGTCCTCACGACTCTCTCCCTGATCACTTTCTCGTCCCTCCAGGCCGTGGCCGATGATTCCCGCGCGACCTGGATGCAAACCGAAGGACAAAAACTCGCGCGTATCGAATCGCAGCTTTCGGTTCAAGACCGCCAAGCACTCGATTTTTACCTGAACACGATTTCCGCGATGGTCGACCGCTATCATCCG
>JBBQMV010000307.1:0-3462 GCA_038329315.1 Bdellovibrionia bacterium
GATCGTGATCGTAAATATCGTCGGTGGGATCGTGATCGGCACCCTCCAAAAGGGCATGGATATCGCCCACGCCGCAGAAGTTTTCACCCTCCTTACCGTCGGCGACGGTCTCGTCTCCCAGATTCCGGCGCTGATCATCTCTACCGCGGCCGGTATCATCGTTACCCGAACCGCAAGCGGAACGAACTATTCGCAAGAATTCTCGAAACAGCTTTTCATGAACCCGAAAGCACTCTTCGCTTCGGCGGGGGTGATGGGTTTCATGGGCGTCGTGCCGGGCCTTCCGATACTGCCGTTCTGGGCCATTGGTGGCGGACTCTACGGAATCGCTCGCCGGGTCACGAATAAAGAAAAAGCGAAAAAGGCAGCCGAAGACGCGCAGGCCGCCCTCGAAAAGGCGAAGCCCGGCGCGGACAAGCTCGAAAGCCTCCTCACGGTCGATACCCTCGAACTCGAAGTGGGGTATGGCTTGATCAACATCGTCGATGCCGATCAAAATGGCGACCTTCTCGAGCGGATTACGAACATCCGGAAGCAGTTCGCGCTCGATTACGGCATCATTGTTCCGCCGCTAAGAATTCGGGACAATCTCGAACTCAAGCCAGGCGATTATCAGCTTCTCCTCAAGGGAGTCCAAATCGGCCAAGGCACGCTCATGGTCGGCCATCTCCTCGCGATGGATCCGGGAAATGTGAACGAACCGATCGCCGGTATTCCAACGAAGGAACCCGCTTTCGGCCTCGACGCGCTCTGGATTACGGCCCGTCAGAAGGACGATGCGACATTCGCAGGTTACACGGTGGTCGATCTATCGACCGTCATCGCGACCCACCTGACGGAACTTGTGCGCTCGCATGCCCAAGAGCTCGTCGGTCGTCAGGAACTTCAGCAGCTTCTCGATGCCCTCAAGACGACCGCACCGAAAGTGGTCGAAGACGTTATTCCAGGCCTGCTCCCGATCGGGGCGGTACTGAAGGTTCTCAAGAACCTTCTCCGTGAAGGCGTATCGATTCGCGATCTGAAGACGATTCTCGAAGCACTCGCGGAAGCGGCGCCGACCCAAAAGGATCCGCAGCTGCTCACCGAACACGTTCGGACGGCGCTTGCCCGAAGTCTCACGAAGAAACTTGTCGGCTCGAATGGCGAATTAGGTCTCCTCACCCTCGATCGCCAAATCGAAGAGACGATCGCGGCCGGGATTCTCCAAACCGATCAAGGCCAGCAGCTTTCGCTCGAACCGGACTTCGTTCGCAAGCTGATCGCCGAGCTGAATCAATGGGTCGTCGAAGCCCTAAGCCACTCTTCGACCGCGGTAGTGCTTTGTAGTCCGATGATTCGTCACCACCTAAAGACGCTCGTCGACCGGTTTATTCCGGGGGTCGTCGTCCTTTCGCATAATGAAATTAGCCCGAACGTGAATGTAAAAAGTTTGGGAACCGTTACGTTGCCAACCGCTGCTTGATTGACTGATGTCTGAGGTAAAAGATGCAAATTAAGAAATTCGAAGCCCCGTCTATTCAAGAAGCCCTCGAAGCGATCAAACGTGAGCTCGGGCCGGAAGCGATCATTCTCCAAACGAAGCGGAACCGGAAAGGTTTCGGCCTAATGGGCGGAGCAAGCGTCGAAGTGACCGCTGCGATTTCGGATCGTTCGATGAACAAGCGGGCGTTCACCGAAAGTCGGCTCCCGGATGCGGGTCGCGAGACGCTTCGGAATCTGACGGCTTCTCGCCAAGCCGATATTCTCGAAAAGTCGATCGAACGGGCTGAGAAGAAAGCCGCGATCCAAGTTCCGAAGAAAATGACCGAACGCCGTTACGTGGACATCGATCCTCACGAGGTTACCGCTTCCGCGTCGGCCCCTTCGCCGCGCGCTCGCGCGACCGTCGCGCCTTCGCGAAATACTGAAAGTGTTCCGCTAGAACGCTCAGTCGCCCCGCTCGAGGAAGAAGTTCGTCACCTAAAGCGGATGATCGAAGAACTCAAAATCGCCCAAGACGATGCCGGCGCGATGGGAACGACGTTCGCAAGCCAGCTTAACGACAATCCGGCACTCACCGACGCGTTCGAACACCTCCTCATGAACGGGATCGATAAGCGCTTCGCGCTTGGTCTGGTGAAAAAGGCCAGTTTCGAACTCGGGCCGCAAGAAGCGAAGAATCCTGACGCCGTGCTCGACCAGGTTACCTACGAAGTGATGAGCGCACTCGATACGCTGAATCCGATCGAGAATCTCCTTCCGGGAACGCGGGGCGAAGCCGGTCCGTTCTGCATGGCGCTGGTCGGCCCGACGGGCGTGGGGAAGACGACGACGCTCGCGAAAATCGCGAGTCTCGCGGTTCTGAAGAAGAACCTCCGTGTCGGTCTGATTAACCTCGATGTTTATAAGATCGCGGCGTTCGATCAGCTCCAAACGTACGCGAAGATCCTGAATATTCCGTTTCGTTCGGCGTCGAATCTCGAAGAGCTTCAGTCCGCAGTCGGAGACTTCCGTTCGCTCGATCTCGTGCTTATCGATACGACCGGCCGGTCTCAGCGCGACGAAACGAGCTTGAAAGAAATGTCCGAACTCGTGCGCTCGCTCGAGATTCCGGTCCAAATCCACCTTTGTGTCGCGAGCCCGACGCGCGATCTCGAACTTTACGATATCGCAAATCGGTTTGCGGTCTTTAAACCGACCGGACTCACCGTGACGAAGCTCGACGAATCCTCGCTTTTCGGGTCGATCTTTAACGTCGCGAATCGCGCGAAATTACCGCTCTCGTATTTTACGACGGGGCAGCGCGTGCCTGAAGATCTCGAAGATGCATCCCGCGAGCGCGTCGCTTCGCTCATCATGGATTTATAGGGAAGGATCTCGGAGATGAAGGACCAAGCGGATACGCTAAGGCGCCTCATGTTTTCGCGCGAACGAAGCCAGCCGGTGGTTTCGGATCCCGCAATCTCTGTTTTTCTTGCGCCCGAAGTTCGTAAGGCGCGCCTCTTTTCTCCGCGTGAATTCGCACTCTTCGTCCGCGAACGTTCGGCGGACTTTCGAATTCGCGACGAAAGTGATCCCATCGCATCGAATGGCGGAAATCCACGAATCCTCGGACGTCTCGCGGTCCTCAGTGGAGACGAAACCGATATTATCGCCTGTTACCAGCGGTTAAAGGGCTTGGCCCAAGACCGGGGTGTCAAAAAAATGGACATTTTGGTCTGTGTGACGCCGAACGGCGCAGAACCCGAATCGCAAGGGCGCCGCATTTTCACTCAGCTTTTCGAAGTTTGTCGACGTTTTCTCGACATTGATCTCACATATATCGGAGTGTTTACTCGTGGTGAAAAAATCCGCGATAGCCTCGCGATTTCGAAATATCTGATACACTATCAGAGTGGGCAAGATGCCTGATTGGCGGATAGTATTATGCCAGAAAAAAAGCCAGGGAATAGGCGGAGTGAAGCGATGGCGCTGAATCAAGGA
>JBBQMV010000308.1:0-3457 GCA_038329315.1 Bdellovibrionia bacterium
CTATCATCGATACTTACCTCCGGAAGCTCGACCCCGTGAAATACAGTGACGCTGCGATCACCGAACGGATCGAAGCCGATAAGGAAGTGGCGAAAAAGGACTGGCTCGCCAAGGCCCAAAAAGCCAAGGCCGAAAAGGCCGCCGCTGCCGCCGCCGCGAGCTCGACGGACGAAGACGTGCCCCAAACCGAGAACGAAACATTGCCGGTCGCGATTCCGCCGGCCCCGGCCGGAGATTGATTATGAGTTATACCTACTCCGAGAGCCCACAAGCGCAGGATCCGAGCCAGAACCGGTACGGCTTCTACGATGAAGAACTGAAGAAATTTAACTGGAACATGCTTCTCCTCGAATTCATCCTCTTCGGGATCGGTATTTGGAACCTCGTCTCCGCAACCGCTGTCGAAGATAAATCCCAGGGCCTCTTTCGGAACCAGCTGATCTGGTTCGGGGTCGGCATGGTGATCACCGCAGTGATCCTCATGATTCACTATTCATTTCTTTCCCGGGTCGCCTACATCGTCTACTTCGGGAACATCATTCTCCTCGTCCTCGTTCTCATCATCGGTAAGGCGAGTCTCGGCGCGCGTCGATGGATCGGCTTCGGCGGCTTTACGATCCAGCCGTCCGAATTCATGAAGATTTCGATGGTCCTTTGTTTGGCGAAATACTTCGAAACCGATCGGACCCAGGGTGGCTACGGATTCAAGGATCTCGCCTTACCGACGCTTCTCGTCGGCCTCCCCGCCTTCCTGATTATGCTGCAGCCCGATCTCGGAACCGCGATGATCATACTTCTGACCTTCGGCACAATGATGCTCTTTATCCGAATTAAGCCGAAGACCCTGATCATGCTCGCCCTTTGTTTCGCGGTCACCTTACCCGTGGCGTACCGATTCGCGCTCAAGCCCTATCAAAAACAGCGCCTCGTCACTTTCATCGACCCGATGAGCGACCCGAAGGGATCGGGTTATAACTCGATCCAATCGATGATTGCGGTGGGTTCCGGACAGCTCTTCGGGAAGGGCTATAAAAAAGGCACCCAATCGCAGCTGAACTTCCTTCCGGAGCACCATACGGACTTTATTTTTTCGGTGTTCAGCGAGGAACACGGATTCGCGGGTTGTGTGATCCTGCTCTTCCTCTACATGGTTTTCCTGATGAATGGACTTCAGGTCGCATTCCAGTCCCACGATAAGTTCGCCCTTCTGCTCGTGGTCGGGCTCCTCTCGATCTACTTCTGGCACGTGTTTGTAAACATGGGGATGGTGATGGGAATCCTCCCGATCGTCGGGGTTCCTTTGCCGTTCCTGAGCTATGGCGGATCGGCACTGATTACCGCCACACTCGGGGTCGCGGTCATCACCAACGTCGCAAACAAGAAATTCATGTTTTAGTCGGCAAGTAGGTTCATCCCGGATGGGCCGGCTCCGCCGGACCGTAGGGATGAACTGTTCTAGACCAAACGTAACCCCTTGTTTTTAACGCATAGGGGTCTACACTCTATCTATATATGGCAAATCAAACTCGTACCCTCGCCCTTCTCGTCGCCGCATTTTTCACGATGGCCTTCACGCTTCCGGGTTGCCCCGATATAGACGGCTTGAATCAGCGCCTCGACACTCTTGAAAAGAAGTCGAACGAGAACACGAAGCAGCTTCGCGAAATCGCCGATAATATGCGGACTATGAACGACGAGCACAACACGATGAAAACGCTCGTGTCCCAAGTAAGCACTACGGTCCTCGAGCAAAAAGATGCGCTCGAGAAGATCACCACGGCGATGAGCGCGCGCCGTGCCGCTCCTGCGCCAGCCGCGCCATCGAAGAAGTCTTCGAAAAAGCGACGCTAACTCTGACGTATCGGTTATCCCGCTCCCCCCGGGGATCGACTTTTTCACCGTCCCCGGTTAATTTCAGGGCGTGCGAAAAATCCCAGCGTCCGGAATTAACCTTTTTCAGCTGATCTATATTCTCCTCGATGAGTACGAGGAGAAACATCAAGGAAAGCCGAATGGGAAGGCGTTGAACCTTTCCCTCGGAAACCCGGACCTGATCCCGCCGCAGGAAGTTCTCGACCTGAAGGCGAAGTACGAGAATCGACCGGATTACGATCTCCACACCTACGCGGAAGATATGAACCTGAACCGGTTCTGCGAAGGCCTCGTCGAAGTGTTCACGGGCTTGAAACTCGATACGCTCACCCACCTCCGGGCGACCCCGATTGCCGGGATCAAGACCGCGACCGCGATTCTTCCGCTTGCCTGCGGACTCCACCTCAAGGGCCGCGAAAACTTTCGGGTCGCAACGAATCTTCCCGCTTACGACGTGATGGGAACCTGGTCTGCGAATTATCTTGGAGCGAACCGGATCGTTTGGCCCCTCTCCTCCCATGAGGGCATGAAGATGCGAGTCGATGGTCTTCGCGCGGCTTGCGAAGCTGCCGGAGCGAAACCCGATCTCATTTTCGTGATCCGTCCGGGAAATCCGGCGAGCGCTGGCGCCACCCGTGAGGAGTGGGAAGACTTAATCGCGTACTGCATCGAAAACGGGATTCGTCTCGTGAATGATGGAGCCTACGCGACGCTCACCGACGGAAAATCTCACGTTCCGCTCGCGGGAGTCGCGAAGGACCATCCGAAACTCGAGTGGGCAGAACTCTATTCGATGTCGAAGTCGTATTCCGATCCGGGCCAACGCCTCGGCGTCCTCCTCGGCTCGAAAGAGTTCGTCGAAGATTTCATTTTAATTAAAGGGAATACCGACTCGGGGCCGGTTCCGACGGGAATGGCCGCCTACGGTGAGCTCTTTCGCGAACCTTTGAGGGCGAAGGCGCTGCTCGACGATACCTACGCGATTTACCGGAAGCGCCTCGATGTCCTCGTTCCGAAACTAAAAGCGATCGGATTACGCCCGGCCTGCGAAACGACGTCCGGATTTTTTACCCTCTGGCTCACACCCGACGAAGCATTCGGAATCGACCTCGTGAAGGAAGCGATGACGCGCGGAATCCCGAAGGCGGAACTCTATAATCGCCTCGTGATCGAAAGAACCGGAATCGTCGGTGTCCATTTCACCGGCCCGAAACTCACCGATGGAACGACCGAGTCGTTCATTCGTTACGCGGTTTGTACTGACGTGACGGCGCCTGAATTCGTACGCCGATTCGACTCGGCCCTCGCAGAGATCAAACCCAAATACCGAGACTAGCCGGTGATCGAGCCAGGCTTCGGAAATTCTTCAATCTTACAGCCCGCTTTGCCTTGGGATGCGTCGGCCGCCTTGCGCGCTTTGACGTTCATCGTTTTGCTCGTCTTAATCATGGCCTGTTGGCAAGTTCCCTTTGCGGAAATTTTTGTCACGACCAGGGCTTCGAAATGTTCGCGAATGTTTTGGGGATCCTGACCGGTAATACGGTGGATGACGGCGTATGGGACAAACTTTCCAGCGACGGTTTTC
>JBBQMV010000309.1:0-3452 GCA_038329315.1 Bdellovibrionia bacterium
GCTCTGGAATATTGATCGGGGATCCGTAGGCGATCCCCCGCCAGTGCTTGCTGTCATAGGTATAGAATAAGCCGGTCAGACCGATCGTCTCCGGACGGAACTTGTCCCAGATGAAACGCGGCGAGTAAGTCCCGAATTGCCACTCATCATCGAAACGCGCGAGGTCATAACGACGACGCCCGATCGTGACCTGGTGATGGGGCGCGAGTTGTTTTGACGTAGCGAAATAGGCGTTCGCCGCTTCGACAGTGAATGCGTTTCGATCGACGACTAATTTTTTCGTGTCAGAGACTTGGACGATCGCTTCAAGATCGAGCTTTCCTTCGACGATTTTTCCGGGTGAATCGATGTCGGGACCGACCGCGATCGTCGACGAGCTGTCGGCGCGATCTTCAGACCTGCGCATAAAGCCGTTCGACTCGACTCGGATCGAACCGGTCGCTAAAGAATTTTTAATGGGGGCGATCGCGAAGAGTACTACGCAGGCGATCCCGTAATTTTTTGTTTTCGTTTTTATATTCACCACAAGATCTCTCATCCCTTCCATGGGTCTCACCGAGTCTGCAGGCGCCTCACCGAATCGTCCTGATTCGTAACACTGAGGGCTAACTACTAGTCTTCCTGACCTTTTCGAGCATGACAAGGCGAGATGGGCCGTTACCCGAGTGAGCTCATCGGCTTCTCGACAAACCGCCCCGCCTCAGTGATGATAAAGGCGTTATGGCGGATGCGCGTCAATCCCTTGTCATTTTTACCGATGGAGCATGCTCCGGAAACCCCGGTCCAGGGGGTTGGGGCGCCGTACTCGCATACCCCGATGGGAAGGTCGTCGAGTTAGGCGGACCTGTACGCAATGCGACAAATAATCAAATGGAGCTCCTCGCCACGCTCGAAGGGCTCGAAGCTGCGCGAGATTTCGAAGGAGCCGTTGCGATCTATACCGACTCGACTTACGTCATCCGCGGAATCACGCAGTGGGTTTGGGGCTGGCGAAAAAAGGAATGGAAGACGGCCGAGGGAAAAGACGTCGCCAATCAGGAACTCTGGAAAGATCTCGTACGCGTAACGGCTGCGCGAAAACCGAAAGTCGAATGGCACTACGTACGCGGACACATCGGAACGCCGGGGAACGAACGCTGCGATGAGATCGCGACGCGGTTTTCATCGGGCAAGAACGTGAACCTCTACCGCGGTTCGCTTCTCCAATACGACATCGCGATCCACGATATTCCCGACGATACTTCGTTACCCGAGATGCGGCCGAAGGAAGAAAAGAAGGTCGCCCACTCCTATTTAAGCCTCGTAAACGGCGTTCTCGAAAGACACTCCGACTGGAAATCGTGTGAAGCCCGCGTAAAGGGGCGGCCTGGAGCGAAATTCAAGAAAGCGATGTCGGCTGCGGGCGAATCCGAAATTCTCGTCGAGTGGAAGGTCTCCTTCAAAAAAGGTCCGTCGTGAACGTGGCGTCTTTTCGGCTCGCTACGGAGGTGGACCTCCCGATTTTATTCGAGCTTTTTCCACTCTATTACGCGGCAGACGATCTCACATACGACGCCCCTCGCGCCGAAAGTGCGATCCGCGCGTTCCTTCGCGATTCCTCGTACGGTCGCCTCTGGATGATTTTCGAGGAAGACGGCGCCGCGGCCGTGGGCTACCTCGCGGTCACGTTTGGTTTTAGTTTCGAATTCGGAGGACGGACTGCAATCGTCGATGAGCTTTTTGTACGCGCCGAAGCTCAGGGACGCGGGCTTGGATCGGCGGCGATTCGCCACGCGCTTTCGGAGTGCCGACGAGAGGGGCTCGTCGCGGTTCGGCTCGAGGTCACTCCGAAAAACAGCCGGGCAGCGAACCTCTACCTACGCCTGGGGTTCACAGATCTTTCGCGGAGCTTGCTGAGCTACCGCCTAACATAATACGGACCGAGCACGTAGGGATCGAATACTTGAGTGTACAGCTGCGCACAAAACTCTACGCGGAGGTGGAGGTATCCCGAACCGGAGTCTCCGGTGGTGAATTCTATATCACCCTTGGAAATAGACTTTCATCGCTCCGCTCACCGGATGGGGCGTAAGGATAATTTCGGCGTCGGGATAAAGTATCCGGAGATTTTCGGCGTTCACCGTCGCCTTCGTCGCGCCTTCGGCGACGATCTTCCCGGCGCGTAAAAGGATGCAGTGGTCCGCCCAGTCGGTCGTGAAGTTTAAGTCATGCGATACGAAGAGGAATGAGAACCCCTTCGTGACGTATTTCCGTAGGAGCGTTCCGATCCGGGCTTGATGGTGGAGGTCGAGTCTCGAGAAAGATTCATCAAGGCAAATCCATTTCGAGCTCTGCAGGAGCGCGCGTGCGAGGTGGACCCGCTGGCGCTCGCCGCTCGAAAGTTCATTTAGAATCCGTGCGCGGTATTCGAAGCATCCGGATTCTTCCATCACGGTCTCGACGGCATTCGGATCGGCGGGCTTTCCGAGCGAGTACGCGCCCATCCCGACGAACTCTTCTGCAGTGAGCGGAAAATCCGTTTCGAGATCGGCGCCGACGTAGGTGATACGCCGGGCACGTGCCGCGGGTGAAAGGGTACGGAATTCTTCGCCGCCGATACGAATCGTTCCGGCGATCTCCTGGAAAACGCCGTTTAAGGCGCGAAGTAGGGTAGACTTCCCCGCTCCGTTCGGCCCGAGTAGACCGACGATCTGACCGGGTTCGAGGGTGAAAGTGATCCCGTCGAGTACCGTACGGTCGCCGAGTTTTAGGCCTAAATCCCTAGCTTCGAGCTTCATGCCGATCTCCGACGTCGAAGGAGAATCACGATAAAAAACGGAGCCCCGACGATCGCGGTCACGACGCCGACCGGTAGCTCGTACGGCGCGATGATACTTCTCGCGACAGTGTCTGCGAAAACGAGGACGGTCCCGCCCGCGAGCGCACAGAGTGGAAGTACTCGGCGATGGAGCGCACTCCCGCTTCCCCGAATCAGCTGCGGAACGATCAGGCCCACGAAACCGATCATTCCCGAGAGGCTGACCGCGATCGAAACGAGGAGCGAAGTCCAGAGGATCGCGCGCGTGCGGAGCCGGCGCACATCCACGCCAATCGCGTTCGCTTCTTCTTCACCGAGCAGGAGCGCATCGTAACTTCGGTGATCGACGAGCAAAAAAACGAGAATGGTCACGACGAGCGCGAGCGTGAGAAGCGCATTCGTTCCTTCGGCCCTCGATAGGTCTCCGAGGAGCCAACTCATCGCGGATTGTACACCGGACGGATCCCCGATCGCCATCCAAACGGCGACGAAGCTCGAGCCCAAAAACCCGAGCATCACGCCGACCAGCAGAAGCGTCGACGCAGAAATTTTTCGCCGGCGAGACGCTGCGAGCAGGATGCCTGAGAAAAGTCCGGCGCCGAGAAGCGCGGTCGGCGAAAGCCCGAAAAACCTCGAGTTTAGTCCGAGAGTACTG
>JBBQMV010000310.1:0-3439 GCA_038329315.1 Bdellovibrionia bacterium
GTATTTCGAAAGGGTCATCGCGGAGTTCATGGCTCACTCCGCGTATAGAAAATGAAAATTTCTTCAGTCGTCGTCTCGCGAAGATCCTTATCCAGCGGAAGACTCGATAGATCCCCCACTTCATTCTTCGGAATAATATAACTAAACGATCGATCGGAATTCGCTCCGACCATCCGGACGCTTTTCGGTAGCGACATTTTTCCGAGATTTGTCGCACTGATGCGAAATTTAAAGAACCGCTCTGCCAGTCCACTCGGAGTTCCGCGCTGAATGATCTTTCCCTTTTGAATGAGAAGTACCTCGTCGGCGAATGCTTGGATATCGGTCACGATATTCGTCGCGACGACTACGGTTCCACCGTCGTCTCGCATCTTCACGAGTTCGCGAAGGGCGATGAGTCGAGCCCCGGCATCCATCACGGAAGTAATTTCGTCGACGAGAATAATCTTCGGCTCGATCGCCATCGCGACGCAAAACGCGAGTTGCATCTTCTGGCCGCGTGAAATTCCTAGAGGTCTGGCGTCCAGAGGAAGTCCAAATTCAGAAACCAAAACCTCAAACTTCTTAGAGTTCCATTTTGGATAGAACTGAGCGAACAATGACGAAAGTTCCGAAATCGGGATCGCGAGCTCAAATTGGGTCTCTTCCGAGACGTAAGCAATTTCCGAATTCAAAGTCGGATCGCCCGAATCAAACGGCCGACCGAGTGTCACTCCCGTCCCAGAATCCGGTCCCTCTTTCCGCATCAAGACTCGCATCAAAGTCGATTTACCCGCGCCGTTATGCCCAAGAAGCGCGTAGAGCTTGCCGCCTTCGAACGAAACGCTCAGATCATCGAGCACCCGGTTCGATCCGTATGCTTTCTTTAATGACCGAGCTTCGAGTACGATCATTCCGTCTCCACTTCACCAGCGCTACCGAGCTGTCGAATACCTTCATAAACCGAGATTCCGACCGCGGTCGAAAGATTCAAGGAACGAACGCGCGCGTCGAACATTGGAATCCGAGCACAGTCCGCAGCGTATCGATTCAAGATCCAGTCGGCCAGACCGGCGGTTTCTTTCCCGAAAAAGAGATACGTCCCGCGCTCGAACTGATGCTGATGGATCGTTTTTCCAGCTTTTTTCGAAAGGAAAACCTTCGGCGCGTTTTTCGGCATCTGCTCGAAAAAAGCTTCGATCGAAGGATGCTTCACGACCTTCAGGTGCTCCCAGTAATCGAGACCCGCCCGACGAACCGCCGATTCCGAGACGTCGAATCCGAGCGGCTCGACCAGATGGAGGGTCGCGCCTGCCGCGAGACAAAGACGACCGATCGATCCCGTATTCTGCGGGATTTCCGGCTCGACCAGTACGATGTGGAAGTCGAAGTCGCTCACGTTAGGGACGAAGTGTGTTCATGAGCCGTGGAAACGGAATCGTCTCCCGCACGTGCGGTACGCCGGTCATCCAGGCTACCGTACGCTCGAGACCGAGACCGAAACCGGAGTGCGGCACCGACCCATAACGACGAAGATCGAGGTACCATTCATAATCGGCTTGGTTCAGTTCGTGTTCCTTGATCCGGCGCTCGAGGACCTTCACGTTTTCTTCGCGTTGTCCGCCGCCAATGATTTCACCGTATCCGTCCGGTGCGATCAGATCGCATCCGAACGCGTACTTCCCGGTTCCTTCCGAAGCCGGTCCGAAGATCGAATCGGACTGCTTAAAGTAGAAGGCCTTAATTTGGGACGGCATGTGGTGAACGAAAACGGGTTTCCCGAATTCCTCGCCGAGCGCTGACTCGTGCGGAGCGCCGAAATCTTCGCCCCACGGAATCCCAATTCCGCGCTTTTCGAGAATCTTCAGAGCTTCGTCGTACGAAATCCGCGGAAAAGGACCCTTCAGCGCTTCGAGCTTCGTAACGTCACGTTCGAGAATCGTCAGCTCCTTCGCCCGGCGCGTGAGCACCGACTGGGCGATGTGTTCAATGAGGCCTTCACCGAGGCGCATATTGTCTTCGAGGTCCGCGTACGCGACTTCCGGCTCGATCATCCAGAACTCGGTTAGGTGTTTCCGGGTCGCAGACTTCTCCGCGCGGAAGGTCGGACCGAACGTATATACTTTTCCGAACGCCATCGCGCCAGTTTCGCCGTAGAGCTGACCCGACTGGGTCAGGAATGCTTCTTCTTCGAAATACTTCGTCTTGAAAAGCGTCGACGTTCCTTCACAGGAGTTCGGTGTAAGGATCGGAGCGTCGAACTGAATGAAGCCGAGGTTGTCGAAATATTCGTGGATCGCGCGAATGATTTCTGCACGCACGCGAAGCGCCGCCCACTGCTTCTGGGAACGAATCCAGAGGTGACGATGCTGCATGAGGAATTCCACGCCATGATCCTTCAATGAAATCGGATATGGCTCGGCGATAGAAACGGTCTTGATCGACGCGATCCCCATTTCGAATCCGCCGGGCGAGCGCGGCTCCTTACGGATCTTACCGGTCACTTCGATTGCGGATTCCTGAGTAAGCTTTTCGAACTCTTCGAACGAAGCTTCGTCGCACTCGCCCTTGAAGAGAATCCCCTGCATAATTCCGGTTCCATCGCGCATCATCAGGAACTTAATCTTCCCGGAGCTTCGCTTGTTATAGACCCATCCCTTCAGAGTGACGGTCTGGCCATCATAACGGTCGGAGTTCTCGATGAAAAAACGGTCAAAACTCATAGGTATTCCTTTAGGTGCGAAATTCGATTTAAGCAGGAATTCAGGCTGAATTTCAACCGATAAAGCTTCATGCTAACGCGGCCGACTAGTCGGGACAAGTACTGCGGCCAGCAAGAGCAAAGGCACCAGAATTGGAAACGGTGGGGCGCCCCACGCGAAGAGATACGATCCGTACGTTCGGAGTGTAACGAGCTGCAATAGGCCCCAAATCACAAAGCTTTTAAAATCCCTTCGCTGACAGAGGGCGATCGTCGCAAGCGCTTCTGCACCGAAAAAATAGCGCTCGTGCATTTTCGGAAGGATGAGCGGGATCGCGATCGCCGATAGTAGAATCCATCCGAACCCCTCAGACAAGAACGTCACTGACGTCCCAGGTTTCCGACGGGCCCGATAAAAAATCATTCCCGCGATCCCCACCGATACCGCGAGACCGAAACCGATGCCGATCGAAACCCAGCGTTCATAGTCAGCCCCCGGAAATAGCGACCAGACGTTCGGCGCATTCATCGAAAGCGCGTGGTAGGCGTCTCTCTGAGAGGCGTAGATCGTGAATATTCCGTCAAACCGTAATCCCTCCGTCCAAGCCGGAAATACTGCGATTCCGTAAGCCAAAAGCACGGCTCCCACGGTCCTACAGGCGTTTCGAATCCGTCCCGTACGATCTTCAAGAAACGTAAGAACCCAAAGTGGACCGAATGCCGGAAGGATAAAGAGAGCTTGGGCTTTCCAAGTGAAGG
>JBBQMV010000311.1:0-3435 GCA_038329315.1 Bdellovibrionia bacterium
CGGTGCGCGCCCATGAAGCCGAAAATCCACAAGATGTAGCCCATCGTCTTCGAGTGCGTGTCTCTGAAGTCCATGACCAGAGACTAGCATATGCCTATTCAAAGCGCAGAGCGTCGATCGGATGGAGCCGCGAAGCCTTCCGTGCAGGATAGACTCCGAAAACGACGCCGATAAACGCCGAGCATCCGAAGGCGAGCAAGATCGACTCCGGGGAAACCGAGGTCGACCAACCCGTGACCGCGGAGATTCCGAGCGTGATCAGCCATCCGAGAATGACTCCCGCAAGACCTCCCGAAAAACTCACGACGACGGACTCCGCCAAAAATTGGAAAAGGATATCCGCGCGCCGCGCGCCGATCGCCTTCCGAAGCCCGATCTCCTTCGTCCGTTCCGTCACCGAAACGAGCATGATGTTCATGATTCCGATCCCACCGACCAGCAGCGAGATGGCCGCAATCGCCGCTAGAAGGGTCGACATCGTACGGCTGCTCGCGCTGAGCGCCTCTTGGATATCCGCCATATTTCGAATGTCGAAGGCATCGTCTTTCTGAGAAAGCGGTACGCGCTTCCGCTTCAGCATCAGTTCGAGGGCATCGTCTTGGGCTTTAGCGACGTCGGTCGCCGAACGAACCTCCATCTCGATCGAATCGAGGTAAAGCTTACCTAGGAGACGGTACATCGCGGTCGCGACGGGAATGACGACGATGTCGTCTTGATCACGCCATCCGGTGGCCCCCTTTTCGGGCAAAATGCCGATCACCTGGAAGGGGACTTTGTTTAGCTTGATCATCTCTCCGATCGGGCTACGCCCCTCGAAGACTTCTCGGACGACGGTCGCGCCGATGACGGCGACCCGCGCACGCGAGAGGTTTTCCGCATCGGTGAAGAACCGTCCGATTTCGGGCACGAGGGAGTGCATGCGCGCATAACTGGAAGCGCCACCGAGGAGCTGGGTGCTCCAGTTCTTATTTTCCCAAGTCACCTGGACACGCCCGTTCACGCTGGCCGCGGCCTCGTTCAATTCCGGGATCGCCGCTTTCAAAGCGAGCGAATCTTCGTAAGTCAGTCGCGTCGTCGCGCCTGCTTGCTGGGTAACACCGCCGACTCGAACGGCGCCCGCGTGGAGGATGAGAAGATTCGAACCGAGGGATGCGAGCTGGGTTTCGATCGCCTTCTGGGCGCCTTTTCCGAGTGCGAGCATCGCGACGACCGACGCGACCCCGATGAGAATCCCGAGCATCGAAAGCGCGGTTCTCACTTTGTTTCCTGCAAGGGTTCGAAAGCCTTGCCCGATGTGGGCGAAGAGTTCGGTAAAGAACGACGCGCCTTTTTTGGCTTCGACCTTCTTCGGCGCCGGCGGGGTGCTCTGGACCACCGGAACCGTCGAACCGACTTGACGTTCATCGCTGACGACCACGCCGTCGCGGAGGCGAATAAGCCGCTTGGCTTGTTTCCCGATTTCCTCTTCGTGGGTCACGATGATGACCGTGATTCCCTGAGCGTTTAACTCCTTCAGGATCGTGAGAATTTCGTGTTCACTCGTGGAGTCGAGATTCCCCGTCGGTTCATCTGCGAGGACCATTCGAGGTCGATTCACGAGCGCTCGCGCGATGGCGACCCGCTGCTGCTGGCCTCCCGAAAGTTCGTTCGGGTGGTGACCCGCTCGCGGGCCGAGTCCGACGCGGTCGAGGAGCTCCTTCGGAAATTTCGAGCCCGTGGTGCTCTCGGAATACAGGAGCGGAAGCCCGACGTTCTCTTCGGCGCTCATCCGCGGAAGGAGATTAAACTGCTGGAAGACGAACCCGATTTCTTCGCGGCGAAGAATCGCGAGATTATCCTCGGTGAGGTGCGAAATCTCGTTTCCATTTAATTGATACGAACCCGAAGTCGGTACGTCGAGAAGCCCGAGAATGTGCGTGAGCGTAGATTTTCCAGAACCGGAAGGCCCCATGATGGCGATGAATTCGCCGTCTTCGATCCGGAGGTTTACTCCCTTGAGCGCGTAAACTACGTTCGCGCCCATCGTATAGGATTTAGTGATGTTGCTCAGTTCGAGCATGGAACTTCGGGGGTCGTCCTCGGATTAGTGAGGCGAACCGCCGCCTCCGCCCTTGGCTCCGGAGCCACCCTTCGTCGGCCGCTTCGGCATAAACGGGTTCGTACCGGCGGCACCCTTCGTCCTGGCCTGGGCGATGAGAACCACCTCCCCTTCGCTGAGTCCTTCGGTAACCTCGGTGTGCTTCCCATCGGAAAGTCCGGTCGTAATCTCCTTCTCGATCGGCGTGCCGTCCGGACCACGAACGAGCACGGTCGACTTCATATCGCCAAACTTAATCGCTTCGGCGAGCACGAGAACGGCGTCGTGACGGGAGTCGGTCGCGAAATTTACGTTCGCGGTCATCCCACTTCGCATGAATTCGGGCGTTTCCTTCGGAAGAACGTCGACGAGATAGGTCGTAACGTTATTCACCGTCTTCGCCTCGTAAGCGATTTGGTCGACGATGGCAGGAATTTTCTGACCCGCGTACGCATCGAGGACGATCGTCGCTTCCTGCTTGAGCTTAATCTGCGCGAGATCAGTTTCGTCGACCTGGGCCTTCACCGTCAGACGGTCCGACATTACGAGGACGGCATCCGTGTTCAACACCGTTTGGCCCGACTCGATATTCCGGAGAATGATCATGCCGTTAATCGGCGCGAGCACCGGCGTCGGCTGGTACATCTCTTCCCAGCGCTTCACTTCCGCTTTCCCTTTCGCACTTGCAGCGTCGAGCATCGCCGCGCGTTCGGTCGAGCTCATCCAGGCAAGGATTTGGCCCTTCTTCACGACTTTTCCTTCGTCGACAAGCACCCGCTCGATTCGTCCCGCGATCGGCGGCTTAATCTCGAGGCGGTTTTCCGGTTGAACGGTTCCGGTCGAAAGAATCGAAACTTCGAGATCACCCTTCTTCACGTTCATTTCGCGATAAGTGATCGCCTCGGCTTGCCGACTCTTCCAGAAAGTAAAACCTCCACCGGCCGCGATCAGTATGATGATGACGATCCAAATCCACTTTTTCATGGAACGACTCCCGTACCTTGGGCTTGTTCCCAGGTCGCTTCCGCCGTTACCCGGTCCCGGGAACTTTGGAGATAGGCCTTTTCCCTTGCGATGAGATCATTCTCGATCAAATCCCAATCCGCAAACGAAACGAGGCCGTTATTATACTGCGTACGCGCGATCTCCGCCCGAAGCTGGGCGGCGGCGAGGTAACTCGCGTCGACGTCGACCTTCGCAACCGCTTCGACGTATCCATGGAACGCCTGGCGAAGCGATGCGAGAAGTCCGCGATCGACGCCGACTCGATTTTCGATCGAACCGGCGTAAGTCGCGTTCACGCTCTTCGTAGAGTAATAATCTTTTCCGCCATTGAAGATCGGAATCGTCAGCGTAAG
>JBBQMV010000312.1:0-3371 GCA_038329315.1 Bdellovibrionia bacterium
TCGGGTGGGAGTTTTTCTTCGCTCCCTATGCTTCTATTATTACGGCGTTCGGTGGTATTATTGAAATCGATAGTATTTATGATATGATAGATAAAATCTATGATCAGTGTGACCCAGCTCGAATACGTCCTCGCCGTCGACCGCTTCCGGAATTTCGGAAAAGCCGCGAAGTCCTGTTTCGTCACCCAGCCGACGCTTTCCATGCAGTTAAAGAAGCTCGAGGACGATCTCGGCTTCCCGATCTTTGATCGTACGAAAAAACCGATTCTGCCGACGGAAGGTGGGAAGGCCGTCGTGGACCAAGCCCGGGTCGTCATCGACGAATGGAAGCGTCTTTCACTGCTGGGATCGAAGGGTGAGGGGAAGGAACTTGCCGGTGAACTCCGGATCGCAGTGATTCCGACGCTTGCGCCGTATTGGATCCCGCTTTTCCTCGATGAGTTCGCGAAGACCTATCCGAAAGTCCAGCTGCGGATCGATGAAATGCAAACCTCCCGAATTCTGCACGCGCTCGAGAGCGACGAAATCGATGCCGGTCTGCTCGTGACTCCGCTTGGGAATAAGTCCCTCCAGGAAACCCCGATTTTTTACGAACCGTTTTACCTCTGGATTCGGAAGGACCACGAACTCGCAGGCCGGGCGAAGGTCGGAGAAGAGGATCTCGACGGAAGCCAGATTTGGCTTCTGAACGAAGGGCACTGCTTTCGAAATCAGATGATCCAGATTTGTTCGCTCTCGAAAAAGAAAACGATTCTAAAGAACGTCGTTTTTGAGAGTGGAAATCTCGAGACCTTAATGCGTCTCGTGGAGAGAAGCGGGGGATACACGCTCATCCCGCATCTGGCCCTTCCGGAAAAACTTCCGAAGAACATCGAAGTGAAAGCATTTCGAAAACCGATTCCGTCGCGGGAGGTGAGTCTCGTCTATCGCCGCCTTCAGTGGAAAACGCCGCTCATCGAGGCGTTTCGGAAAGTCCTCGTGCACTCGGTGCCCGCGGATCTCCGGGCGCTTCAGAAGAAGGATCTCGAAGTCGTCGGCATCGATTAGACGCTCGTCTTTTCTTTTCGGTTTTCCATTTTTTCCGCAGCTCGAAAGCCTTCATTAAAACGCGCCTTCGCTACCCGGTAAATTTCACTTCGGGCCGCCCGAAGTGCGCCGCGCATAAATTCAACGCCATCGATATTGAAACGACTTCGATCGCTTCGTGATTTTAGCCAAAAAAAAGACCCGAACCGGGGGGGGCGGTTCGGGTCTGAAATGGGGCCCTAGCTGAGGGGGCAGCTAGGGCCGAGAAAAAGTGCCTGAAGGGGGTTTGGGGGTTGGCACTCGTAGACTAGTATTGCAGCTGGGATGCCAACTCGTTGCGCCAGGCCTAAAATCACCGTTCATACTTGAAATACTGGGCTTTTCCGACTTTGATGCGAAAAGGCCCCGAAAGACCGGTTCCCAGAATGGGGAGTGATCGCATGTGACACGTGTCTAAACTTTAGACACTTCGGAAATCGAGAAGGGCCGTCCCGAAAGGATTCCGCCCATGCTCTCTTCCCTTCGCCTTTCCCGTTCGATCGCCTGCCTCAGCCTCATTGCGGGGCTTATACCGAGTGCTGCCCTGGCTCTCGATGGCCGTGAAATCATGCTGAAGCACGAGGACGCGCGGAAGGTAAATTCGTTTACCGCGAAGGCGGTTCTGACCAGCGCCAAAGCCGACGGGACGTCGAAGGCGAAGTCTTTTACGATTTGGAGAAAGTTGAAAAGTGACGCAGTCCATTTCGACTCAGTGACTCGTTTTCACACCCCCGCCGAAGTGAAGAACGAGGCGATTCTTTTTCTCGAAAACGACAAGGGCGAAAACGATATTCAAATCTATCTCCCGGCTTATCAGAAAGTTCGGCGGATCGAGCGCGCTCAGCAAAGCGCGAGTTTCATGGGTTCGGACTTTAGTTACTCCGACATCACCACTCCGCACGTCGACGATTACTCGCACGTCCTGAAGGGCGAAGAACCCTGTCCGGCTGAAAAATTCGCGACCTGTTTCAAGATCGAGGCGAAGCCGGTCTCCGATTCGATCCGGGAGCGCACCGGGTATTCGAAGATCCTCACCTGGGTGAAAAAAGAGAATTTCATGGTCGTCCAAAACGAAGACTACGATGCGGCTGGCGCGCTGGTGAAAACGTCGGTCCTTTCCGATATCGAACACCTGCCCTCCGGAAAATGGTTTACGAAGCGGATCGCCGTCACCACGAAAAAAGACGGAGGCGTTACGTCGCTCCAGTTCTCCGAGGTGAAAACCGATGTGAAACTTTCCGATTCGCTCTTTACCCAGCAAGCGCTGGCTAAGGGTGGATCATGACTCGTACGGTTTTCTTTCTCCTTGGAGTTCTCTTCGCCACGACGACCCAAGCCGAGATCCCGGATTGGCTAAGCGGAAAGCTGTACTACGACCAATACGAAGCGGTCGGCCCCGGCCGCGACGAACGCGGCGACGGGAACGGCACGCTCCAGTCGGGTCTTACGCTTTACGGAACCGCCGCCCCGAAATTTGGCGAAGAAGTTTCGACGAAGGCCACCGTCCGCGGTTCGGCGTTCCGCCGTTCGCTCGAAGAAGGAAGCGCGTTCATTCTTCGGGGCGAAGTGAAGGAGCTTTGGGTCGACCACGCGCACGGCGGTCTCGACCTGAGGGTCGGTCAGATCGTGACCCCCTGGGGCCGCTCCGACGCCGTGAATCCGACGGACTTTCTCACCGCGAAAGATCTTACGCTGCTCTCGACCTCCGACGAAATTCGCCGTCGGGGCGCGCCGGGATTTCGCGCGAGCTACGTACCGAACGACGGCGTTTCGCCGTTCGAAGCGACGCTGGCCTGGAACGCCCGTTATCCCCAAACGAAAATGCTCATCCCGACCCGTGGCGTACCCGCGGGCTTAAATGTCGAAACGAATCCCTCTAGCCCGGATCTTCTCGGCGATCACCAAGAGTGGGCGCTGAAGCTCGCGTACCTCGCGCCGGCGTACGACTTCTCGATTTCCGCGTTTTCCGGGAGAAACCATTTCGGCCAGTTTGTCTGGGACGGCAGTCGGGTCGAGCTGGTCTTCGAAAAAGAGAAGGCGCTCGGTGCGGATTTTTCGATCACCTTTAACGACTTCATCCTTCGCGGGGAGAGCGCATATTTCTTTTACGATTCGGGAGCGCACGGAGGCGGTGGCCAATCGCTGACCGAGCCGAACCATTGGGACAGCGTCCTCGGCGTCGAGCGTGCGTTCGGGCCTCGCGTTCGCGTGATCGCCCAGGCGACTTTCCGAACCCATCCCGGGCGCCGGAACCCCGCCGAATACGTCGGATCTAGTCCGACCGAAACGGCCATCGGCCGAGGCGT
>JBBQMV010000313.1:0-3368 GCA_038329315.1 Bdellovibrionia bacterium
CGATTCGCTTCGCGGAGAGGCTCGGCACCGCGAAGTCCCGCTTCGGGATCGTCTTCTCGATCAGCCGGCGAGTGACGTAGAGTTTCCGTTCGAATTCTTCGGCACTCCACTCGGGAAGGGCGGCGACGAAATACTGGGTGATGTGAGGTTCGGAGGCCGCGGCCTCCGGGCCGAGCTGAGTCTGATCGACCGGAACTTTCCGAACGGTTAGAACGACGAGGTGTTCTTCAGAAAAAATCCGGGCGAGGTCATCCTGCGCCGACATGCGAGTCGCGGGATCACGCGGGAGAAAAAAAACCCCTACGCCGTAGCGTCCGGCGGTCGGTAAATCGTCGATCTCCGCGCGAAAAAGGACGTCCGGGATTTGGGTGAGGATTCCGCAGCCGTCGCCACTCATCGGATCCGCGCCGGTCGCTCCGCGGTGCTGGAGATTCTTTAAAATCGTGAGGGCGTCGGCGACGTTCCGATGGGTCTTCCGGCCGAGGATGTCTGCCACGAGCCCAATTCCGCACCCGTCTTTTTCGTAGGAGGAATCGTAGAGGCCTTGGCTTTCGGGTCTATCCTTCACCCCTTAAATGTAGCGGCATTCTGGTGATTCCCGGAAGAACATATTATCTATCTCAGCGTATTCATTTTATGAAAGTAAGGGAAAATGGAATTAAACCACCTGAAGTACTTGTCCTCGAAATGCTCCGCAAGCATCAGCTCTCGGGCGAGACGGCGATTTCCTCGAATAATCTCGACTCCCAAAAAGCGCTGGTGAAGCAGGGCCTCGGGGTCTCGCTGCTTCCGCGCTTCATGGTGAAATCGAGCCTCGCGTCGGGGCGCCTCACCGCCTACCACCAGAAGAAGGAGTTCTACTACTCCCTCAAGCTCGTGACCCGCCGGGGAAAGGTTCTCTCGAAAAACGCGACAGCCTTTCTCGCAGAGTTTCGTCAGCGGCTTGAAAAACTGGTTTAGAGGCCGGAATGACCGGGGCAAAAAGGCACCGGCTACATGACCTTTCCATATATAAGACTTGAAGAGGCCCGTGACTTGCTTTACCCGGGATGGCCGAGCCGCTGGCTTAGGTATAAACACTATTGCGCATGGCGTTAAATAATGTATGGTGCGGCTCTGTCATTAACGATCTCAGGCGCCGGGCGGAAATGTCTCTCCTACAAAACTGGGACAGCATCCGCAAGTGTCCCCACTAACCTTTCAGGAGCTCTTCATGAAAAAGTCCCTCATCGTTTTCGCTGGTGTGATGGCCCTTGGCCAAGCGGCTCAGGCCGGCCAGTTCATCCAACTTCGACAGGGCGAAGCCCGCCGGATCATGCTGAACGACGGGCGCTCCGTTTTGTTCTCGTGTACTCGGGACGGCGGTCGCCAAACGGCCGCGGAAATTCCGCTCGCGGCTGGTCGTTCGATTCAGATCACCCTCTATCGTGACAACTCGCCAAGCACCGTGAGCTGCGACCAGAACGCGCCACGCCCGCAGCCTCCACGGCCACAACCTCCACGCCCGCAGCCTCCACGTCCACAGCCTCCACGTCCACAGCCGCCGATGCCGCCGACTCCAAATTACGGCACGGACGTGGTGATCTTCTCGAACTCGGATTCCTGCACGGGACCCGTTTCGGGAGCTGCGACTCTCTATCCTGACCAAGACGTGGCCGATCAGTGCCGGTCCCAGCTGGCGAATCCGAACGCGAGCGCATGGAGCATTCGCACGAATGGCCAATGCCTGAATATCGAGGATACGAACGCGCTTTCGGCTTGTGCCCAGACGTCGGTTCCGCAGCGCCAAGACCAACTTCAGCTGACGATCTTCTCGAATTCCGATTCGTGCTCCGGCTCGGTTTCGGGTTCGGCGATTCTCAGCACCGATCGGGGTTTGGCTGAACAGTGTCAGCAGCTCGCTTCACGCGGAAACGGCGGAGCTTCGGCCTGGTCAGTTCGTCTCGGGAACACCTGCACGAACATCCAAGACACGAACGTTCTCTCGGCTTGCATGGGAGTGAATCTTCCGAGCACGCGCCCAACCGGCACGACGGACGCCGTGATTTACTCAAACTCCGACTCCTGCACGGGCACCGTGTCCGGCGCGGTTTCGCTGATCCCGGACTACGACCTCCAAGACCAGTGTTCGAACCTGACCCGCATGGGTACGAACTCGTCGGCTTGGTCGGTCAAATCGAATGGCGCTTGTACGAACATCCAAGACACCGACGTCGTGTCGGCTTGCTTAAGTGTTCGGGTTCCGAGCTACCGTGGAGCTCGCCAGGTCGTGATCTACTCGGACTCGGATTCGTGCTCCGGCTCGGTTTCGGCGGCGGGTTACATCGACCCACGTTACTCGACGATCGCTCAGTGCCAAGGGCTTAAGCAAAACGGCGGATCCAGATCGGCTTGGTCCATCCGGATCGACGATCGCTGCGTGAACATCCAAGACACCGACTTCGTTTCGGCTTGTATCGGAACGCAGTTTTAATGCCCGCCCGTAGGGTAAGCTGTCCTAAAAAGATCAATGTCTAGAAATCTTAAGGCCCGGGTATCGTTTCGGTACCCGGGCCTTTATACTCTCAGGTAACGATGACCGCTGTGATCTATTCCCTTTTCGTGTTGCCGATTTCGCGGCTGCCGATGGCCCTCCTCTACCTCTTTTCGGATGGGCTCTTCCTCCTCATTTTCTACGGCGTCCGTTATCGCCGGAAGGTCGTCGAGGAAAACCTCGCGAAGGCATTTCCAGAGAAGTCGCCTGAGGCGCGTGCAAAAATCGCCCGGGATTTCTACCGCCACTTCTGCGACCTCATCGTCGAAAGTTTTAAGAGCTTTACGGTTTCGGACGCGGAAATTCAGAAGCGATACCAAGTCACGAATCCCGAAGTCCTCGAACCGTATTTTCGGAATGGTCGCTCGGTGGTGCTCGCGGGGGGGCACTATAATAACTGGGAGTGGCTAGCGATAGCGATGCCCCAGCAGATCACTCACCATGCGGTCGCGATCTATAAGCCACTCTCGAATAAATTCTTAGACGCGAAGATGCGCGAGACCCGTGGAAAGTACGGGTTAGAACTGCTGGCAATGAAGTTAGTGCCCGCGTTTTTTAAAAAGGCGGCCGCAGATCCGAAGACGGTACCCTACGCAATAGTTTTCGGCGTGGATCAGTCACCAGGAGATCCGCGGAAGGCGCACTGGATGACGTTTCTGAACCAGGACACAGGCGTTCCATTCGGGGCCGAGAAATATGCGAAGGAATATGACCTACCCGTTTTTTTCGCGACCATTCGGAAGCGGTCACGGGGACACTATACGCTAGAATTTCATCTGATTACGGAACATCCGCGAGCGACGGTAGAACCCGGAGAGATCCTAGAAGAGGTTAC
>JBBQMV010000314.1:0-3365 GCA_038329315.1 Bdellovibrionia bacterium
TTTTCGGTTCGGTCACGCGCCATTCGATCTTCTCGGCGATTTTCGCCTTTCCGCCAGGGTCTTTTAAACTGACGGCTGCGGAAAGTGTTCCGGCGAGTGACTCGAGTGCCGACTGCGAAAGGTCGGTGGTGTAACCATACACGGAGCGACCGTCGAAAAGGATCCGGAGGCCGACCCCGCTATCGGTTCCGTCGACGATGCGATCGACTTTTCCGTCGTCATAGAAAACGCGGGAAGAGTCTGTGTTCTCAAAAAAAAGTTCGGCAAGCGCGCCGCCGTTGCGAAGCGCCGCCCCGAGGACCTTCTCGAGATTCAAATCCGCGGAAAGGCCGTACGATTTCTGAGCATCATGAAGTGAGGACATAAATTTCTCCTGCGAGCTGCTGGGTCAGTTCGCTTAAGATCCATTCGACTTCCGGGAGTTGCATCTCCGGAATGACCAACTCGAGATCGCGGTGCCGATCGCCCGTCTGATGGGGCAGCGTCGAGTAGGCACAAACGCCCTCCGAAGCCTCGAAGATGGAATAAACGAACGCCGAATCTTCGGTTCGAACGCGAATTCGACGAATCACCGAGGCCGAAGGGTCTCCCCCCGAACTTGGTTGTCCTTTCATTTTAGTCGACTTTGACGGGTCTGTCATTTGCGCTTATCCTGTTATGGAATGAATTCAGGGAAGAATCCATCGATGAACAAACGTAAAATCATCTCCGCTCTTATCGCCTTGCCGCTCCTCGGTGTGGGATGCTCTACGTTCACTCGATCGAACCCGGACGCGGAAAAAGCCGCCGAAAACGTCGGGAAAAATCGCTATTCCGCCGCGGAGCCGGCCTCCCCTTCTGAATTGAAGGACGAAAAGATTCAACATCTCGAGTCGACGGTCACCCTCCTGAACAGTCGCATCCAAGAACTCGAAGGCAAACTTCAGGCATCTGAGACGCGCCCCGACACGGCGGCCGCTTCGGTAGTCGCCGCGAAGAGCCTCGGTCGTCAGATTCTTGACGGTCCGAGCGCCGGCACGAAGGTGCGCGCGTCGATTGCGCCGAACGATCCGGGGTCCGGGTTCGTCAACGACGCTGCCGTGCGCGCTTTCCAGCAGGGAAAGATGCTTTACGACCAGGAAAAGTTTCCGGAATCGATCCTGGCCTTCTCGGCGTTCCTCGAAGGAAACCCCGACCACGCGCTGGCGAGCTCCGCACAGTACTATATCGGCGAGAACTATTACCGCGAAGGCGATTATGCGGTAGCCGACCAAGAGCTCCAGAAGCTCACGACGCGCTACCCGCACTCCCCGCGCACGAGCTATGCGCTGGTTCGCCTTTCACAAAGTGCGGCAGCGCTCGGAAAGAACGACGAAGCGAAACGTTACCGGACCCAAGCCGAAGGCCTCTTCCCGCATAGCCCGGCCTTAAAACTTCTCCACGAATCCGCTGCGGGAGCCGCGACTCCGATCGCGACCGCGCCCGCGCCCGATACCACGATCGAACCGCCAACGATGGCGACCATTCCCCTTCCTCGCGTCGAATCACCGACGATCGAAAAGCCGGTCGTTGTGGCTCCGCAAATCGAAGCTCCGCACGTGGAAACGCCTTCCTCAAACGCGCCCCGTGCGCGGGTTTCTGGATCTGATCTCGATGCCCCTCCGGGAGGCGGCGGTTGAAAAAACCGTTCCTTAACCGCACTACGCTTTTCATCGCTACTTGTTCGATCTGCGCCGCGGCCTTCGCGAGTCCTGAGAAGGATTCCGTAAACGTCGCCGGAAATCTGAAATCTTTTTCGGACCAAGACTGGGCGAAGATCGCCGGCGACCACGGCGCCGAAAAATACGAAGTCGAACGCGGCGACACGCTCTGGGATATTTCCGGAAGACTTTTCGGCGATGCGAAGGTTTGGCCGAAGATCTGGGAAATCAATAACTCGACCATTTTAAATCCGCACATGATCGAACCGCGGATGTCACTCTTCTTCAATTCGGGCACGGGAACGACGCTCCCGACTCTTTCGGTCGCTGCGAGTACGTTGGCAACCGCCGTGAACAATTCGGGTACGATGACCGTGAAGAATCACTACATCCTTTCGAAGGATGATCGTCCGGGTTCGGTGTGGGACGAACGGACTCCGCGCCCGTCTCAAGAATGGCGCAATCTTCCGCGCCAAAGCTGGGAAAACGTCGCCATAAATTTACCTCCGAATATCGATAAAGACGGTTTCGATACCAAAAACCGAGTTTACCTCCGCAAGCCTCTGACCGGTTTAGAAATTCCCCATCTCGTGACGTGCGAACCCGTGAAGGCCCTCGGCCACATGGCGGGGATGCGAACCATCACGAGATACGCGACCCGCTTAAGCGAGGTTACTCTCGTTTCGAACGGAGCTCCGCTCGAAGTGAATCAGATTTACACTTTGCTCGATCCGAATCCATCGGCGCTCTCCTCGAAGGACCGCAATGCGTTTTCGTACGACATCCTCGCAAAGGTGAAGGTTCTCGGCGTACAGAACGGAACGTACGTCGGCGAAATCCAAAGCGCACGCGACACAATCCCGCGCGACTCACTCCTCGTTCCAGAAATTAAGCGTTACGATAAACGACCTCCGGTCGCCGGCGCTACGAAGGTGAAGGGCACGATTCTCGCCGACCGGCGAACGGGCGCCTTTATGTCGGGCCAACACAAATGGGTTTACATCGACCGTGGTACGAAGGATGGCGTGGGTACCGGCATGATTTTCCGGATTTTCCAAAATACCGATCCGGAAACGAACAAGCCGCTCACGAAAGGAAACGTGTTCGTTTCCGGCGACGCCCAGGTCATCCAAGGCTGCGAGAATTTTTCGATTGGGATGTTCGTTTGGAGCCGCGGCGAAGTGCCCGAACAATACGAGGGTGTCCTTCTCACAGACCTCGAGGACGAAAAGATTCGCTTCTACTTCAACGGAGAAGCCTCGGACATCGCCCTCAAGGAACCGCCGGCTCCGGAGTTGAAGACCCCATCCGGAATTATCGACCAACCGAAGCCAGAGCCCTCTACCGCCGTCATCGGCCCAGGCCCGGGTCCGGATATGGACGCGATCACTCCGTCGATCGATATGGCTCCCGAGAAGAAGACCGCGGAGCAAGAAGACTGGCTCGATAAGCTCGATAACCATAAAGAACTCCAGAGCGACGAGGAAAACGAACTCAAGGAACTCGAGAAGTTTCACGAAAGCGAAACCGCGAAAGCGCCGAAGGCCAACGAGGCTCCGATGCCGACGGCGCCCGTCGACGACTCGGGACTTCCTCCGCCTCCCCCGGATGACGCATTCCCGTCCCAGGAACCGGTCGTCGAAACGCCTTCGACACTAGTGAAGCCGGCCGCTCCGAAGACTGCGA
>JBBQMV010000315.1:0-3316 GCA_038329315.1 Bdellovibrionia bacterium
CTCGGAAGGCGGCGCTTCGCGTAGCGAACCGTCGTCGTGGCGACGTAACCGTTTCCGTCATCGTCGGCGCGAATACTGGTCGAGTAACCGATGATCGGGCGGTAGTCGATCGCGGCCGACGGATCGACGTCGGCGACGAAGGATTTTCCGTCGCGTTTGATCGTGTTCGTTAAGAGGATGTGGAAGCTCGCCGGATCGATTCCGTGGCAAGTCGTATCGGCTTTTCCATGGCAGCGGGATCCTACTTTCGCGATCTTCACGAGGTTCGGAACTTTCACGCCGTAGTAGTAAGCCGAGAGTCCCTTCACATCGGCGGAACCGATCGTGAACGTCGCCGTCGTGCCTTCCGCGAAACGGACCTTATAGTCGGTGCGTTCGGCCGGTTCGGCGAACGTGGTCGCGGCCGCGGCCCAGCCGAAGCTCATCTTTTCGTCGAGATCGCGCTCGCCGTTTGGCTTTGCGAGGAGGCGACGAACTTCGCCAGTGAGTGGGTAAGTCGCGGTAAAGCCGCGGACGATGTCGAAGATTTCGGATGGGGCAAGCTTCGAGAGTTCGATCGACCGGCGAGCCGGCGAGAGTGCCTTAATCTGATCGAGGGACAGCGGGCGCTTCTCGGAGCGCTCTTCCACCGGAAGATCTTCGCGTTGGTAACGATTCACGAGGAGGCCGTTTTTAGCCGGGAATCGGGCTTCGGCCCAAGGGTAGTTCTTCGCGTCGAGGGCGCCTTCTTCAGGGAGGCGATCGAGGTTCCGCTCGAGTTTCGTCACATCCCACTCCCGCGCGAGGGTATCTGGCGCAGTCGTATACTTCGCGACGGCTTGAACGCTGAGGGTGACCAGCGCGCCGACGATCAGCAGTTTAGAGGGGCGGAAACTACGGGAGCTCATAACAAGGTCTCTCTCTCATTTAAATTTTGGCCCGGTCATCCCGACCGGGCCAATCAGGGGCGAAGACTTAGTTCGAAGGCGTTACACCGAAAGGAAGGTAAGTGACTCCGGCCGACTCGGTCCCGGTGAGCTTGTAGGCGTCGCCGATGAGCTGAATCATGTAGCCAGTGCGGTAGTCCATGGCGATCGGTTCGGAGATCATCGGTTCGGATACATTCCCGAGGTAAACCCATCCGGCAGATCCATTCACCGACTTCGGAACCGTGATCGAAGAACCGTCGGCTGCGTGCTTGACGATGACGATCGTGGCTTCGTTCGGACGATCCGCGATTTGGATAAAGCGCTTCACGTAGGTGAGTTTGATCGCTGCGACTTGGGCTTTCACTTGCGCGAGGGCCGAACTCATCGCCGTCGTGCAGATGTTGATGAGTGAGTGGCCGCCGATTTGAGCGGCCGCGTTCGAGTAGCGAGTCGCGGGGTGAGCGATGCTGCCCATGCAGGAGTTGTTATAGCTTGGCGAAACGACCGGGATCAGGTGAACCGAACCCGCGAGGGCGGAGCCCTTCGAATTCCGGATCGCCGAGATCAAGCCCGAGCTCACGGTGCCTGGAGCCAGGTAAGGGTAAGTCACGCTTGGAGCTTCCGAGGTATCATCGCCGTTCGAAAGGACGACAACCGCAAGGATCGCTTCGGGGCGAAGGAAGTGCTGGGCGTTCGAAGAAGAGAGGGCGACTCCGATGTTGGAGATGCCTGGCTCTTTTCCGTCGGTCGTTCCGGAGCCCGTATAGACTTGGTAGTAGTCGGGAGAAACGAACATCGAAGACGGGATCGTCGACGTGTGCGGAGCTCCTGGATAAGGGGCGACCCAGTTCGATGAGTTCGAATCGTACTTCGAAGCCGAGATCGTCGTGATCGTCGGGGTTCCCGAAAGCGGAATCGCGGTAACCCGGAAATCCCAGTTCTCGGCATTCAGTTCCGTGAGGAACGAACGGATCGAAGCGTTCAGGCTGTTTTGGATCTCAAGCGTCGAGCCGGTGTTGTCGACCGCGAGAAGGATATCGACCTTCGGTGCGATCGAGTAGCTGCCGGCAGCGCCCGAGTTATCTTGGGATTGGACGACATCGAATGACTGCTTCCCGCAGCTCGAAAGCGCGGCGATCGCCAAAGCGGATGCGGCCAGGATAGGGGAACGGGTAATCCATGTATTCATATGCACCTCAAAACTTTTCTCTCAGGCTTAATAAAGCAAGGCAGGTGCCAGCGAGAGGATTTGGGCGGACGCATTAAAACACTATAAAAGCATGGACTTATGGGTGGACCGAATTGGCGGACTGTATAGAAACCTGACTGGGTCACGATCGCATGTCGAAAGTTTCGACAGTCGGGAGGGCCCCTTTTCGAGGTTCCGTAGAGATCGATCTGTTCAATCGTGCTCCAGCAAACGTACTTTTTTCGTCAGCCGCCATTGAGCATTTCGTGTGCCAGGCGAAACTCCGTTCGGTGCGCGTACGCGTGGGAAATGCGACTAAGAAATCGACACCTGTCGAAATTCGCGTGACTTGAAAATTTGAGAACCCGAGAGCGATAGCCCCAGATCGAAATCGGCGCTAATGCACGGGATGGCGCGGTTTCTGCTCATGGATCGGAAAAAGAAAATCGGCTTCTTGATCGTTGGTGCGCTTCTCTTGGGACAGTCTGCGTTCGCCATTACAGTAAGCGATATGAGGACGATCCTGAATGATAAAGAAATCAGTGCGTACCTGGAAAAAAACGAATTAGTGCAAATTGATCGCCTTGGCGATGGAATGGTCGCCGCTTGTGGACGGAACTCGATGGTTCTTCAGAAAGTTGTCTTTCTGAAGCGCGGTGAATGGACCGAACAAGAGCTTAACTTCAAAATCCAAGCAGCCGATGGCAACTGTATGGGGAACGCTCCACGTAGGGCCTTCTTGGTTGAATAGCGTTAGGATCGCAGGCGGGCACCGAGCGGAAGGCCTAAGTTAAAAATCGTTATCTCAGAAGGCACGACGGTTTTAATGACTCTCCTTTTAAGTCGTCTCCAAATATAAGTTGACGCTATTTTGCGCGCATTTTGAAATCCCGTTCCGCGATTTCTGAACCCCATTTATAGCGCCTCTCCGGCTACCGTCCTCGCGCGAAAAACCTTCGCTTGAAATCGCGTGATAGATGTTTCAGATGAATTTAAAATCGAAAACCGGCGCCGCTCTTCTCTCCGAATTGAAATCGATCGTCACTCGCGAACGCGAAGCGACGACGACGATCCTTCACTACCTGCGAGAGGTCGAAGTTCGCAGGCTTCACCTCGAGTCGGGTTATCCGAATCTCTTCCAGTTCGCCATCGACGAACTCGGCTACTCGGCCGGCGCGGCCCAGCGGCGGATCCAGGCGATGCGGCTCTTAAGAGCGTT
>JBBQMV010000316.1:0-3276 GCA_038329315.1 Bdellovibrionia bacterium
CTCTTCCTTCATTTTAATGAGGGAGGCGAGAACGGCAAGCGTCTCTGGCCCCCGCTTAGATTCGCGGAGGTACTGCGGAATGATTTCAAGATCGAACGCCGGACGGTTGTCGAGGAGGAGCATCCGGTTTCGGTCGAAGACCATTCCCCGTGGCGCCGCGATTTTTACTTTTTTAATCCGGTTTTCTTCGGAGTACTGCCGGAACTTATCGCCGTTAAAAATCTGGAGATAAACGAGGCGCGAAAAAAGAAGAGCCGAACCCAGGATGAGCGCAAGGTAGAGGTATTTAAATCGGTCTTGGAGTTCTCGGATCTGCTCTTCTTGGCCTAGAAAACTCATAAGCCTTCCTCGACCAGCAGTTCGTCCTCGATCAGCTGACGCGAGCGTTCGGATTTCGTCGTCGCCCGGTCGAAGCTATCGAGAAGTTTATAGGCCCAGAAGCCCATCAACCCTTCCATTCCGGCGAACGGGAGGACCGTGATGAAGAAGTGGTAGAGCTGGGCGCCCGCGCGGTCCATCGTGCCGAGGACGACCAGGACGAGAATTTTCCATACCACGGCTGAGGCGATCGTGACGATCAGGAGTGACGCGAATTGGGAGATGACGAAAAACCGCTAGAATGCGCGGATGCCTAGGAACAGCGCCATATAGACGCAGAGAAAGAACCCAGCCGGAGAGCTCGAATGCGTTTCGACGATCAGCGCGAACACGAGGGTGAGGAGTCCACCTTCGGTCAGGGTTCGGCGGAGCGCGCACCAGATGACGGCGATGAGAACGAGGTCTGGTTGGAAATACCAGAGCGGGTAAGAGTTAAAGAGCGTGCTTTGGACCGCGATCGCCGCGGCGACGATGAGCACGAAGAAGGGAGCGTTTAGGAAGCGAAGGAGGATGCTCCTCATGTCGTGGGCGTGCTCTTCCGCTTTTTCACGGTCTTCGGTGTGGGCGAGGGAGTCGGGCCGGCGGCGGCAGCGGCCTTTTCGGCTTTTTCCTTTTCCTTTTCGCGTTCTTTTTCCATCGCCGTCCGAGCGGCAACCGCCGCCTTTTCGCGTTCAAGCACCTCGACGCGTTGGTCGGTAACGATCATGACTTCTTCGAGCTTCGTGAAGTCGACGCTCGGTTTAATCTCGACATCCTGAGTGATCCCGAACGGCTTCTTCTTCACTCGAGAAACGGTACCGACGGCGACTCCGCGTGGGTAGACTCCGCCGAGACCGGACGAAAGAATAACATCCCCGGCTTGGATATCGTCAGTTCGGAGCGTGAATTTTAGCTGGCAAAGTTCGTCGGTGAGGCCCTCGACAACGCCGCGCGCGCGGGAGCGTTCGATTACCCCATCGACGGCGGAAAGGAGGTCGAGAATGGTCACGATGTCCGCGGTCGAGGAGGTCGTACGCATGACGCGGCCGACGACGCCTTCGTACGTGATGACCGCCATGCCCTTTTTAATCCCGGCATTTTCGCCGCGATTAATCCGGACGGCCCGAAATTCCGTCGAAACGTCCTTCGCGATGACGCGCGCGACGATCGTTTCGAGTTTGAGTTTTTCCTGGAAGTTCAGGATCTCGCGTAGGCGATTATTCTCGTTTTGCGCTTCCTTGAGGTTTGCGATTTGGCCCAGAAGCTTACGATTTTCCTCAAAAAGCCGCGTATTTTGGGTCTTTACGTTCCAAAGATAAATGTAGCCCTGATAGACGTCGACGGCTTGTTCCAGGGTCCACGAGATCGCGGTTTGGATCGGACTCGTAACGGCCAAGATAACGCGGTCGTAAAAACGGTAATCACGCGGTGCGCGAGTGGTGGTGTCGAGCGCGATCACGGGTATGAGTAAGAACAGAAAGAGAGTGATGTAAAAGCGGTATTCTTTCAGGTATTTAATCATAGACGCCGGGTTCGTTTATTAGACGTATAATCCGGCCAAAGAAAAGGACGTGTCAACGGTTATGATCGGTTCAATGCGTGGAAAAGTAGGCGGCTGGATCATCACGGGAATCATCGGATTCATTGCACTCGTTTTTGCGTTTGAAGGGGTCTTCGGGCCGAAGGCGACGCGCGGACTTCACGAAGGTGCCGTAGCCGGAACCGTCAACGGAGAGCCGATCTCGATCAGCGAATATAACAAGGCGCTCGAGCGTAAAATCGAAACGCTCAAGGGCATGATGGGCGGAAAGATCTCCGAAGAACAGCTCAAGATGTTCGGAATTCGCGATGGCGTCTTCAAGGAGCTGGCTCAACAAAAATTAATGGCCCAAGCGGCGCTTTCGAGCGGCCGGGAGCCGAGCGACGAAGCCGTCCGCCAAGAAATCACGGGCATGAGCTACTTCCAGAAAGATGGAAAGTTCGATCCGGCTCAATACCGGGCGACGCTCCAAGCAAACAATTACTCGACCGCCTCGTTCGAGAAGATGATTCGCGAGCAACTCGCGGTCGATGACTGGATGAAGAGCTACGCGAATCAAATCCGCGTCTCGGACGGCGAAGTGAAGGACGAATACCTCCACGCGAAGAACACGCGTTCGTTCAAACTCGTTTCGATTCCCGCGTCTGCTCCAGCCGCGAAGGATGGAAAAGACGCGAAAGCTCCGAGCATGACCCCGAAGCTCGCCGCCGAACGAGTGGCTTCGATGCTGAAAGCCGACAAGAAATCCGACGATGCCGTGAACGCGTTCTTGAAGCCGTTTGGCGTCACCGTGCGCGATAACCCGGACGTGCCGGAAACCTCCGGATTTATTCCGGGCGCTACCGATCATCCCGAGTTAACGAAGGACCTCTTTGGCGAAAGCAGCGGCGAAAACGGGCTGACTGTCGGTAAGGCGAAAGTCTACGAAAGCCCGAGCCGGATCACGGTCGTGCTGCTCACCGGTTCAAAAAAACCGGATCTCGCGAAATTCGATGCCGAAAAGAAAGAGACCCAGCTCGAAATCAAGTCGCGTAAAGAGCGCGATCTGATGAACGAAGTCGTGAAGAAGCTTTCCGAGAAGGCAAAGATCGACACGAATCCGGCGGTCGTTTCTGGCGCGAGTTCGGACTCGGCTTAGCTTCGGCCGCTCACGGGCTGGGTGCGAAGGCGAAGAGTTTCGTCGCGGGTGGTGGGTCGGAAAGATTGGGCTCAAGATCGCCTGTTTGAGTCAACCGTATCGGTATCCGTTTGAGTGCCGTACGGTTTTCGGGAGCGCGATAGAGTGAATAGCATCGCACCCAATTGATCGGCTTTTTCGAGAAGTCCCTGCTCTTCGATTTTCTCCAGCTCCAAGATGGCCTCGCATTCACGGAGACTAC
>JBBQMV010000317.1:0-3245 GCA_038329315.1 Bdellovibrionia bacterium
GGGGTCGCCCCGATGGACGCGATCAGCGCTACACCAGTGACCGAAATTGACTCTTCCGATGTCCCGTCGACCGCTCGATCGATGCGTCCGACGATCGCCCTCTGGATCGCCGCGATCGCCGCGATCGCTTCCGGAGGCTACCTCTATTTCGAAGGCAAGAAGGCCCTCGCGCCATCCGCTCCGATACCCGTATCGGCCGCCGCCACGCCCCCTTCGGTCCAGGCCGATATGATCCAGTCGAAAGCGAACTCCGCGATTCGTCCAGAAACCCGGGCCATGGCGATTGTTCGCGTGCCCCGCGCGACACTTCGTACCGGACCTTCGGTAGACGCGGCCGCGATTCAGACGCTCGAACGCTCCACCATCGTCAACATCGTCGAAATGAATGAGGGTTGGGTACGCCTCGAGAGTCCGAAGATCACGACGCCCAGCCGAACGGCATGGGTCCGCGCTGATCTCGTCGTCCCGATGGCGAAGTAAAACTCAATTTAGAAAATAAAATTACATGTCCGCGTTTACGAAGTCTTTCAGGCGAACGAGCGGCTTCAACGGAACCCGAGTCTTGATCGTGCGTATTCCTTTTTTCCGGATCTGCGCACCCGTGATGAGATTCGTGTCGGTTGACATTTGGGACTGCTCCGGATCGAAGCTACTATATCCGCCCGCGCTCCGACCGATCATGTAGAAGCCGTCTTTTCGGAACTGGATGACGTCGGTATACGACCATACATCCGAAGAACCACCCCACGTCGAAATGGAGATCGATCCTTTAGCGGAGACCGAAATCGGTTCGAGCGGATCGCCTTTCACCCCGCCGTCATTCGCCGTAAAGACGAGTTTATCAGTAGAAGTTTCGAAAAGTTTAAATCCACCGTCACCACAGCCGAGAAAAATTTCGAGCCGACGTGCACCACCAATGATCGTGCATTTGCTCACATCGTAGGTGACGCACGGTTCTTCGTGATCCCAGATATCGTTTCTCATGATCTGAGGCGCATCTTCGACGATGACCGCGAGGTCCGGGATTCCATCTCCATTTAGGTCGTGGCTCGCGATGTACTGAGACGAGATCGAGGTGACAGCCGTTTCGCTCGACGCTTGAAGTGCCGCGATCGCTACGCCGGCTACGTCGGTTCCCGGAGGGAGAAGCTTACGGACTTCATCGAGGGTTGGCGTGGCGGCGGAAGCGCTTCCAATAAGCGCCACGAGGACTACGGAGAGAGAAAGAGCGGACGGCAAAACGTATTTCATAGCGGTACCATTCGAGAAAGAGTTGAAAATTCAATCAACCCTTAAAGCACGCCTCGTACCACCACAGACCCGCTAAAACGCCCATCGCGGGAATTCAATGTCGAAGTCCTAGGCGACCGCTCAAGACTATGCCACTCGCCGGGTGCTGTGCTACTCTGAATCGATGCCAAGCGCACTCCGAAGTAGGAACTCCCGCCTCCTCGTGGGTGGACAACTCATTTCTCAAGTCTGCGATAAGATGATGTCTATCGGCGCAATCTGGATCGTCGCGGACCGATTCGGGGGCAAGTGGATCCCGGCTTTTGTCGCCCTGGCCGCCTTACCCCATCTGCTTCTCTTTACGCTCTCGGGACGATTCGTTTCTCGCCATGGCGCGCTCCGTACGGTCATGCAGATGGATTTATTCCGGGGCCTCGTCTATTGCGCCGCGATTTTCGCGAGTCTCCAACTACCTCCGGCAGCGGTCATCTACGTGCTCTGTTTCGCCACTTTCCTTTCGGGATTCGGCAGTGCGCTTTTCAACCCAGCAATTCTCAGCTTACCCGTGCATATCGAACCTCCCGAGCGTGTTCCGAGTCTTACTGCGCTGGTCGACGTCTGCTTCTCGCTCGGAAACGTACTCGGGCCGATTTTTTCTGTCGCGGCTTATGCACAGTGGGGCCTGAATGGTCTTTTTTTAGCGAATGCGGTTTCGTATTTCGTTGCCGCGTACCTCAGTTACAAAATATCGCCACTGTCGACAACGGCTGCTGAAGAACTGATTTCGGAATTCAAACCGGGGCGGGAGCTCCTCGGAATCCTCCGACGGTATCCCACTGCAACGGGAATGCTCGCTTGTTTTGCGTTCATGAATCTTTTTTTTGCTCCTCTCCAAGTTTTCATACCCTGGTACGCTAAACATGTTTATGAAAATGGCATCACCGGAGTAGCCCAGTTAGAACTCGCAATCGGTATCGGAAGCGTTTCGGGTGGCCTCTTCATCGCCTGGAAAAAATTGCCGGGCTCTTTTTTCCTACGAACCTTCGGAACGCTTTTTGTTTTGTGCATTTCATTTCTCTGTTTTCTCCGAAGTTCGACTATCCTAGAAGGAGTCGTTTCGTTGTTCGCCCTGGGTTTTTCCCTTGGTCTGGTCAATGTCGTGTTGCTCGGGTTTTTTCAGCTTCATCCAAAAATGGAACATGTTCCATTCTTGATGAGTCTGGTGAATTTGATTAGCGTGGCGATGGTCCCGATCTCAATGGTGCTCATCGGAGCATGGATCGACGATTCGCGTATGCACTCGCTATCGGTGATCTGCGGGTGGGCGGTACTCGCTCTACTGCCACTTCTCTTCTTGGTGCCTGGGATTCGGACGGTGAAAGATGGGTACAGTAAAATCTGAATTCGTAGTGGAACCAGCGGTCGTCACCGATGTCGATGAACTTCTGAAGCTTTACTTCGCTGTTTACGGAAATAATTATCCGATCGCATACGGTACCGACGCGAAGGTGATGACAGATACGATCCAGTCGAGCGAGCATATTTGGCTGGTCACACGGGAATCGAGTTCTCGAAAGATCGCGGGATCGGTCGTCTTCGAAATCGATCCCGCAAGTCGGGTGGCTAAAATCGTTGCGCTGGTCACCCATCCGAACTACCGAAATCAGCGACTCGCCTCGAAAATGATTGATTCTCAGACGGCCGCGCTTTTGGGCCCTACCGGCAAAATCAACTCCGTATACGCTACGACTCGAACGGTTTCGATCGGGGTCCAGTTGATCTTCCTCCGTTCGGGATTTCTCGCTCTCGGTATCTTTCCAAACGCTCACAAAATTCGTGAATACGAGACGACCACGCTATTCGCGAAGTTTAGAGACGGAGTCCTCGCCCGACGAGACCCCGAAATTCCAATTCCCGCAAAGCTTGCGCCGATCTATGCGGTACTCGATAAACAAATATCTGCTCTCGGACTTGGCGTTTCCAAAGCGAAGAGTTTACCCCCCACCCTCACACCC
>JBBQMV010000318.1:0-3240 GCA_038329315.1 Bdellovibrionia bacterium
AGAAAAAAGGCTCCGGCGGCCGCGACATCGTTCGCGACGTAGCGAAAGCCGAAGCGAAGGTTGTTGAAAAGGCCGGCAAAGAAGTTGCCGCCAAGTACAACCTCTCCGTCGCGAAGGGCGTGCAAATCGCTCGGACTCTCAACGACTGGTCGAAAATCGGCAAGAACCGCGCGAAGACCGAAAAAGACTTCGCCGAATTCTCCCAGAAGCTCTACGGCGTAGACTACAACCGTGTGAAGAAGGCCGTTCTCTCCGCGATGGCGGGCGACAAGGCCGCGATGAAGGCCACTGTGGCCGACGCTGCGAAGAACTGGGGAACGAACGAAGAAACGATGAAGAAGGTTCTGAAGAACTGGTACCACAACCAAGTTCCAGGCCTCGAGTAATCGAAGCTCGTTACACTCGATAAAAAACCCCGGGAGAGTAATCTCCCGGGGTTTTTTTATGGCCGCTCAGTAAGAAGTCTCATTAAGGTTTCTGAATCACGGTGATCGCTTCTCCCCCACGGTCATCGCGCATGACCGCAATGATGCTCGTTACGGTCGCGAGCGGCGAATAAGGCGTAAACCGATTCTCAACTCCCGGATCGGTTCGCGTATAGCGGATCACACCCGCGTTTGTGAGCCAGGTCACGGTGAGTGCCTCGGTCTTCGACGTCGAAGTGCCATTGTTGTCTTCTTGGAAATAGGTTTCTGCACTTCCGGTAGCGGCTGCGGAGTTCATCGGGAACGCATCGGCCGTTAAAGTGTAGGTCGTCGCATCGACCCCGTTAAACGTCAGCGCCGGTGAACCAAAGGTCGGGTTCTGGTTCTTGGTCGCCTTTGTCGAAACGATTACTCGCTTATAGGCGATTTCGCTTTCGGTCACACTCGCGGTTAGGCGTAGGATCACGATGTAAGCGACGCCGTTGTCTTGCTGGTAAATCGGTTTCGTCGATCCGGTCCGTGGATCGGCGAACATCACGCCCGCGGCGGGAACCGAGAACGCGGGAGTGGTGAGGACACCGTAATAATTGGTCGCCGCACTTCCGGGTACGAAAGTAGACGTCGAAGTGATCACTGTCCGGGTCGGATTATCCGCGCAGGTCGGAGTCGCACCGAGACCGATGCCCGGATCGACGCAAGACTCGAGCGAATAGGTCAGCGTGCGTCCGGCACCAAGCGGATCGGAAATATGAAACGCAACCTGGATCCCCGCGTCGCCGGCCGCGAATTCGGCGGCCGCTCCAACGATGTTAGCCCCGAGCACCCGAAGGCGATCGAGGAGGTAATATTTCGGGAGATCGTTCGAGCCGCAGCCTCCCATAGTGGCCGCGAAAACCGTGAAAGTAAGGCCCAGGAGAATTTTCGAATACCGCATTAGAACTCTCCTTTCAGGCCGAACGAAGGAATGATCGGCAAACCAGCCACGTCGGTACGAGTAGAATAATCGTAGGAATAACTCACGTTTTCAACGTTCTTGTGGTTGGTGGCGTTTTGGATATCGAGATACGCCGTCAAAATATATTGATTCATGATCCACTTCTTATCTACGCGGAGATCGAGCTGATAAAACGGACCGATTCGCTCGCTATAGTACGGCCCCCGAATCGGCACATAGGCGTCATTATCGGCATCGAAAGACGAACCCGTGACCGGCGTGATCGGGTTTCCCGTCACGTATCGAAAGCGTCCCGCGATCCGCCAATTTCGCGGGAGATCGCGCCCGACGATGATGTTTAGATTATGAGTTTGGTCGTATGCCGACGGATAGGTCGGCTGACCGAGCTGCTCGCGCGTACTTCTTCCGAGCGTGTAGGATAACCACGCGTTCCACGGATTCGCTTCATATCGAATCAGCGTCTCGAGTCCGTAAGCACGGCCGGTTCCTTGGTTATTATAATACTCCGGAGAGGCCACTCCGTTCTTCGTCACAACCGCTGTCGACGGCACGACGAGACGATCAAACCGACGGTAGAACGGTCCGCCCGTAAAGATTACTCCGTCCGAGGATCCTTTCCGAAAATCATTTTCGTAACCGATCGCGAAGTGAGTAGCCCGCGGAGCAGTCAGATTCGAGTTTCCTACTCCATCCGAGGTTTCCTGCGGACGCGGGGGCTGATAATAGAGCCCGGTCGCAAACCGTAGGGAACTAAAAGGTGTGAGCGCACGCTTCACCGCGAATCGAGGCGAAACGTGCGGTTCATTGATCGCCGAAAAGTAATCGAAACGGAGGCCGGGTTTCAAAGACCATTCCGGAGAAAGTCGAACGTCGTTATTCCAGTAGCCGCCGAGGTTCTGACTCGTCGATACGACACCGACTTTACGCTGCTCGCCGGTAGAGATCGGGTTCGAAACACCGCCCGCTACGTAAAAAGCCGGTAAATTCAGATCGACCTTCGCCCATCCGAACGCGTTGTCGAGACCAAAGGTCGAGGCGAAGCTTTCGACCCAGTGATGTTCGAGCTCGTACCGCTGGGTCACTGTATAAAGGTAGAGCCGAAAATACTGATCATCGAGATCGAACTTGATCCAGTCACGACCGAGTCCGAATGAAAACCGACTCGTCGTCCGGTCGCTGTGCCGATGAGTCCACTGCGGGATCAGACGCACGAACGAAGTCTTCGTATCGAGGTTTCCCCGAATCTTCGGATCGTTCTCCGGCGGATCTTTTACGACGAAGCCAAGGGAGTCTTGGGAAGCGATAAAGTCGAAGCGGAAATCATCCCGGTCCGAAAGCGGCGTATCGTAAACGGCCGTGAAATCCGAAAACGTAGGCGCGGCAGTGAAGCTCGTGTCGTTATCGGTGTCGTCGTTTTTGGATTTTTTGTGATCGTTAGCCACCTTCAATAGTTCGCCGATATAACTACGACGCAGTCCGAGGGTCAGCGAACCCTTTTCACCGACCGGGGTTTCGATCGCCGCGCCCGCATTAATAAAATCGGCGTAAACGAATCCTTTCAAACGCTCGCGATCCGGCTTTCGCGTCCACACGCCGACGAGTCCGCCCATGGCGCGCCCATACTCGACGCCGTAACCAGCCGACAAGTAATCGACCCGTTCGAGCGCTTCCGGAAGAACAACCGAAGAAAATCCACCGAAATGAAAAATGATCGGCACTTCGTGGCCGTCGATCGTATAGCGAGTGTCTTCCGGTGCAGAACCCTGAATAATGACTTGGGACGAGAAACCCGCCGCTCGCGAAACGCCCGGCATGTTCTGGACGGCTTTAATCGGATCGCCGTTCGATCCTGGAAGTTTC
>JBBQMV010000319.1:0-3220 GCA_038329315.1 Bdellovibrionia bacterium
GTCGGAAACGACAAGTTCATCTACTACAAGCTGACGATGAATCTCGTGAATCTCGAGTCCTCCGAGATCGACTGCACGGAAGAAAAAGAACTGCGCAAACAGTATCGGAAGCGCAGCATCGGGCTTTAACGTTACGGATGAAGACCCGCGGCTCCAGCTTTCCTGTTTTCTTGATCGCGTCGCTCGTGCTCGCGGGGTGCTCTAGCACCCGCATGAGCGACACGAAAATCGACTCGATGTTTCGTGCGGGCGATTATGAGGGCGCTTCGAATCGTCTAAAAGAAGGCTTCGAAAAGGAAACGATCGAAGGGAAGGACGGGCTCCTTTACCTTCTCGATCTCGGGCTCGCGCTTCACACCGCCGGAAAATACGACGAATCGACGAAGTATTTCCGACTGGCCGATCAGGCCGTCGAAATCAAAGACTACACGAGTCTCTCGGCCGAAGCGTCGACGCTACTCGTGAGCGATAACGTGAAGCAGTACAAAGGCGAGGACTTCGAGAACGTACTCATCAGTGCGTACCTCGCGATGGACTACGCACTCGAGGGTAAGCGCGAAGACGCGATCGTCGAAGCGAAGCGGGTGAATACGAAGCTTTACCTCATGAAGACCGAGGGAAAGCGGAACTATAAGCAAAACGCATTCGCGCGCTACCTCTCCGCGACTCTCTACGAAGCGGATAAGAACTGGAACGATGCGAACGTCGATTACAAGCTCGCGGCCGAGCTTCTCCCGACCTTAGCGGTAATCGGCCGTGATCTCTGGGCAATGGCCTGGAAGCTGAAAAATCGTGACGACATGACGGCGATCGCCGAAAAGTATTCGCTGACCGAAGCGGAAATGGTCGCGGCGAAAAAGCGCGTATCGCCCGACCGACCCGCGGAAATCGTCGTGATCTTTCAAAACGGGATTTCGCCGAAGAAAGTCCCGGAACCGAACTTTCCGTCCGTTCCGCGTTTCGTCCCGAGGACGAATCCCGTTTCTGGCGGTGAGGCCATCGTCGCGTCCGCCTCGAACGGATCCGAAGTCGGTCGCGTGAAAACGGATCGGCTGATGGATATCGAATCCGTCGCGATGGATAACCTCAAGGAAAAATGGGGCGGAATTCTCGCGAAGAAAATCGGTGGCGTGGTCGTTAAGCACACGATCGGAAATATCATCGACCAAAACACGCACAATAGCGGACTCGGCGGACTCGTCGCGCTGGCGCTTTACGCCGCAGATCAGGCAGATACGCGTTCATGGAATCTTTTACCGAAAGATCTCGAGGTCGCGCGAATCCCGGTTTCGGCGGGTACGTACACGGTCACTCTGCGCACGATTGGCGGCCCAGGTGCACTGCCTCCAAAAACGATTCAAATTAAGAATGGTGAAAAAGTTTTCGTGAACTTCCGCTACATGCCGTAAACTGGACGAAGGCCCAGGAGTCTGCCCACCATCGGAGTTAGTACGCGCCGAGGAGGATCGCGAGTTGGAACGCGACCCAGAAGGCGCCAGCGATTCCGATTACGGCGCCGATCGCGCATGAAAGCACGAAGAAAAAGCCCGTAATTTGGTTCGAGAGAATTTTATCGACGAGTTCCTTCGCTTGATCCATAGGCTTAGAGATTGACCGATTCGGGACTACTTTTCAACCGCTATGCGACGCGTTAATTTCAGTGTGGCGAGCGACGGAGGGAATGGCCTAGGATCGTGAGGAGAATCACGATGATCGCCGCCCCAAGTTGGTGGAGGGCAGCAAGCCCCACTGGGACGACGAAAACGAGGGTCGCGATCCCGAGCGCGAACTGAAAGTAGGTCATATGGGTAAGGGCGGTCGTCCACCTCCGGATCTCGCCCCGTGGGGTTTTTCGCCGGAGCAGAGTCACCCAGAACACGGTCGTCGTCAGGAAAGCCGTCCATCCCAGGCATCGGTGAATCCATTGAACGGTGGCGGGATTTTCAAATGGGTTCAACCAAGCCGGGTCGATCGCCCAAAGATTCGAAGGTATGAACGAACCTGCCATAAGTGGAAAAGTGTTGAACGCGAAGCCCGCCTTCAGTCCCGCGACGAACGCGCCGTAAATAATTTGGAGTGCGAAGATCGCGACGAGGAATCGGTAGCGGGGGCGCAGGTACGCGGCGGCGGAAGCTTGGGTTTCATCGAGCGGACGATTACCCGTAAATACCGAGCGGGTGAGCGAAACGAAGTAGGCGAGAATGAGAAGCGCCAGCGAGAGGTGAGCCGCCAGACGGAAATGGCTGACGCTGGTGCGTTCGCTGAGTCCCGACATCACCATAAACCATCCGAGCGCACCTTGAAGTCCCCCGAGGAAAACGCCGAGCAATACGCGTTTGGCGAGTGCGCTCGAAATTCTTCCGCGGGCCCAGAAGTAGAGGCCGGGGAGAAAGCTCACGACCCCGATGAGCCGCCCGACGAGGCGATGAAACCATTCCCAAAAGAAAATGGCTTTAAACTCGCCGAGGACCATCGTCGAGTTCACGAGCTTGAACTGGGGAATTTCCCGATATTTCGCAAACGCGGATTCCCACTCCGCATTGTTCAAGGGAGGAATCGCGCCCATAATGGGCTTCCAATCCGTGATCGAAAGGCCGGCGCCCGTTAAACGTGTAACGCCGCCGATCGAAACCATCGCGGTGATCAAAACGCATAGAGCGACGAGCCAAAACCGGACTGCGGGGCGATCATTCGCGAGCGGCGAGGTCATCTTTTTCCCGAATTAATTCTTAGCTTTTAAATCGGCTTCGATCGCGTCGGTCAGTTCCTTCGATTCCGGAGTGACCTTTGATTTATAGCGTCCGCCGATTTTACCATCGCGCGTGATCAAGAATTTTTCGAAATTCCAACCCACGGCGCCCTTCCACGGCGCGTTCTCGACGAGGAAAGCATAGAGGGGCTGGATTCGATTTCCGCTGACCGGTGCTTTTTCGAACATCGGGAAGGAAACCTTATAGTTCCGTTCACAGAAGTTCTTGATCTCTGCACTCGAACCCGGCTCTTGGGCGCCGTAGTCGTTCGACGGAAATCCGAGAATGACAAATCCATCTTTCCCGTACTTGTCGTAAATGGCTTGGAGCCCCTTGTACTGGGGAGTGAATCCGCACTCGCTCGCAGTGTTCACGATGAGAATCACTTTTCCCTTAAAGGCCGAAAGTTTCACGGGCACGGCGTCTTTATCGGCGGTCTTTGGGCCGTTGATTTGTTTCACTTCGAAGTC
>JBBQMV010000320.1:0-3210 GCA_038329315.1 Bdellovibrionia bacterium
CCACAAGACGATCCACAACGCGCTCGCGAAACTCTTTTACCACTCCACCGACCCAGTCGGAAAATTCGAGAAACTCCACGGTGCGGACCAGATCTCCGGCGTCGTCCTCCTCGACCAGTCTCCGATCGGGCGTTCCTCGCGCTCGAATCCAGCGACGTACCTGAAGGCTTGGGACGAAGTTCGCCGGATCTATGCGAACCAGTCGCTCGCGCTCCGTCGCGGTTATACGACCCAGCATTTCTCGTTTAACGTGGATGGCGGTCGCTGCCCGGTCTGCAAGGGCGAAGGCGAAGTCACCCTCGATATGCACTTCATGGCCGAGGTGAAGCTGCCGTGCGAAGAATGCGGCGGGCGCCGGTTCAAGAAATCCGTCCTCGACGTTACTTACCGCGGAAAAGACGTGTTCCAACTCCTCTCGACGACGATCGATGAAGCCTTCGAAATGTTCCGCGATAATCCGACACTCGCGCGGAAATTCGGAATTCTTCGCGAGGTCGGCCTCGGGTACCTCCAAGTCGGCCAGAGCGGAACTTCACTCTCCGGCGGAGAATCCCAGCGCCTAAAAATCGCGGCAACTTTAGATGATCGCTCGAACGAAAATCTCCTCTATATTTTTGACGAACCGACGACGGGACTTCACCTTGATGATATTCGGAGACTCCTCTCCGTCGTGCAGGACCTCATCGACTCGCGCCAGTCGGTCATCATGATCGAACACCAACTCGACGTGATCGCCCAGGCCGACTGGATCATCGACCTGGGTCCCGGCGGCGGTAAGCGCGGCGGCCAAATCCTCGCGGCCGGTCGTCCCGATCAGATCTTCGAAAATCCGAATTCAATCACTGGCGAAACGCTTCGGAATGCCGGCTACGGTGAAATGGTCGCGCACGTTCCACGCCCGTAAATTTAGTTTTTACTTCGGGCGACCCTACGCGACCGGGACCTTCGCCGCGTTCGCCTGCTTCAGGCGCTTCGCGAGCGTCTGAAGCAGCGTCTTCGACCAAGACGGCCGCCGATAGAGCACTCGCTCAAGCGTACCGACCGGTACTTCGATCAGTTCGCACGATGCCACCGCGTCGACGTTCGCCGCCCGCGGCTCCCCGTTAATGTAGGCCATTTCGCCGACGAATTCGCCACGTTCGACGTAACCCAGGAGGACTTCCTGCGAATCGATCGTGCGGTAAGCGCGCAGACGGCCCTCTTTCACGATGAAAACCGACTCCGCCTTCTCTCCTTCGGTGATCAGACGCTGGCCGTCAGTCAGAAACCGAATCGAGTATTCGGTAGTTTTCCCGTGAAACGAAAAATTCAGCGCTTTCGCGAGACAGATTTTGAAATCCGCTTCCGCATCGGCGGTGCTATAATACTGGAGTTTCCCGGTGATAAATTCATCGACGTGGGTCGCTTCGTCCGGAAGCAGCCCGATCAAAATGAGCGCCGTACCGCGGAGTTTCGGGTCCTGCGAAACTTGCTTCATGAGCGAGAGCCCACTTACCTTCGGAATGTCCGCATCCGCGATGAAAACGTGCGGCGGCACGTTGTGCGCCTTTCCCCAGGCATCGGATCCGTCGATCGCCTGATAGATGGTCGAGTTTGGATAGTGGGTATTGATCAAGCGTTGGAAAGCTGTGCGTTGCTGCAGGCTCTCCGAAGCGATCAGAAAAATCTTTTTGGTTTCGTTATTGGCCATTCAAGACTCAGTGTATATGAAAAGCCCTCCCGATCAATGACCGGAAGGGCTTGTAGTTTTAGAGCGTAGACGAAATGACGGCATTTACTTCTGGAGAATCTGAAGCGCGTCGATTACGGGCTGATCAGCGGGGGTCAGGACGATCTCGAAAACCGTCTTTCCGGTTTGGGTGAAGACCGTGTACTTCGCCGTCGCGAGAATCGTGACATTCTTTCCGATGTACTTCTTCCAAGCCAGAGCAGTGTCGTTTATCCGGTAGTACGGATTCGCGACGCGCGTACGGCTCGCGAGCCATCCGAACTGATGCAGGTCGATGCGAAGGAAGAGGCCTGCTCCGTCCGTTTCGAGCGATCCCGAGAGAATGTACCTTTCGCCGTTCGCAAGTTCGACGCGCGTATCGGTCGAAAGACCACGGGGTGCTTCACTTCCTCCGCCTTCGCGTGCCCAACTATCACAGTCGTGCTTCACGGAATTAAGACACGACTTCATCAGGTCGTCATATCCGTCCGACTGTGAAGTGCTCCGCGTATTAGAACCCATTGCCGGAAGATCCATCGCAAACAGCATCGCCGTTGCAAGCACCCCCCCGAGACCAAGCCATTTCAGATTCTTTTTCATACACTCCCCTTTTCGTTGAACGCGCTTCTTCCGATGAAGTGCACTTTAAGTCCGGGAGCAAGGCGGTAGCCTTCCTTCCAGTTCAAAAGATATTTCGGATGTTTCATATCGGGTTCGATCAGCTTCCGAAGTCGGTTGATGTTGTAATAGAGTTTGTTGTCGTGCGATTCCGGGCGGTACTTCTCGCGCCAAACGCGCTCGATGATTTCCGCTTTCGCGAGTCCGCGCTCCGAATCCGGCGCGTCCCGGTAATGCGCTTCCGTCAGCGCTTCGAGGATCCCGAGTAGAACGTATTGCTTGCCGAGACTGAGATCCTGTTTTTCGCGCGTACGAACTTCGCAGCGGCGAGAGTCGATCAGAAGATCGACGGCGTCGTGACTCAGGCGTTCGCGTTCCGATTTCACGATCTCGCGAAGATTTCCAAACTCAGGCCCAGAAGCCGCGCGCGAAATGAGGTCGAGGTACCAATAGGCTTGGGCGAAATTCCGAACGTGTCGCTCGACCCGCGCGTAAGCGTAAAGAACGTATAGCTGAAAGTACCAATTCCGATCCGCGAGTACTGCCGAGTGCGCCTTCTGGTACCACTCACGAGCAAGCTCGTATTGGCGAGCGCGTTCCGCGCCGACCCCTTTAACGATGTAGAGCGTGGTCATCTCGGAGTGGTATCCGCGGTCTTCGTATTTCGCGATCAGCTCGTCCGCCGTCGTCTCCATACGAACGTTCAGCTTCCGGTCCATGAACGTAGCGGCCATCGAGGCCCAAATCTTCACGAAGAGGCGCTGATCCGCGGGCGAAAGATTTTCGGGATTCCGAGAACCGCCGAGCGCTTTCACGGCGCGATAGAGGTAGGTTTGAGCCTTCCGATATTGCTCAAAGTGGGTCGCCACGACGGCGCGGTTGTG
>JBBQMV010000321.1:0-3206 GCA_038329315.1 Bdellovibrionia bacterium
AGCCCAAAAGGCGGACTTAGGGATTTTGTTGAGCACTCAGTTTCTGGGCATTGGAGCTTCATAGAAGCCCCAACACTTCAATTTTCAATCCGATTTCGGAAGAAGACCTATTTTAAATGGCCACCCTAAGGGGCCAGTTTAAAAAGCTTTCCGGTTAAACTCCTCGTCCGCGATGAGCTGGATCACGTGGAAGCCGGCGCAGGACGCGATCATCCAGGACGCGGGACTCCCGAAAAACTTCCTTCGCCGTTAATCGAAGACCGGAATCGGCCGCGGCGGTAAGGGCGGCACGCGCGTTCCCCGTGGAAGTCCGACCGGATGGTGAATGACCGGCGGGCGCGAAGCTTTTGCGATCGCATCTCGGCGAATCCCATCGATGAGCGCGAACGAATCCCCAGTATCCAGCCCGAGCACGGAACTGTCGTGCGCGTAATCGAGCGCCGTGTGCCCGGAATCATCGCTCGCCCGAAGATCAATTCCTTTCACTTTCAAAAGCTCCCGCACGACCACCGCACATCCATTTTCGGCGGCCCGCATGAGCGGGGTTTGGCGAGTCCGGCTTTTCACGTTCGGGTTCGCACCCCGACGAATCAGAAGCGTCACGACCGGATCGTTACAGTTCGCCGCCGCCCCGATCATCGGCGAAACGTGATCGTCGTTTTCGCGGTTCGGATCGGCGCCGGCGTTCAGCAGAAGCTTTACGATCCGCTCATGACCGCGAATCGAGGCGAGAATGAGCGGAGTCGTTCCGTACTCATCCGAATCATCCACGATCGCGCCGTAGCGGATCGCTTCGGACGCGATTTTCGTCCAGCCCGCGATCGAGGCCTCCTTTAGGCGTCGACTCGCGGTCGCACGGTCTTGGGTCTCCCAGAGAGGCACTTCACCCGCGGAAGCCGTTCGTACGGAGCAGTGGAGGTAACTTAAAAGCGCGACGATCCAGGCGAGCAAGCTCACCGTGAGAAACACTTTCATTTTCATAAAAATTATTTCAGTTGGGCGAGCATGCGCTGCTCATTCGAACTATCCGCGATCCGAACGGAGTTTAGTCCACTCGTCCGTTTCTCCTTCAGGTACTTTACGAAAACGCGCACGCTCATTCCTTCGGGAACGAAGTCGCCATCACCCTGCAAAGTCACCCGCGGGTAGTCCTTCATACGCAAAGTGATTTTTTTACCGGATGCGACTCCGACCGGCTCCGACCCTTTAAATGGGGAGTAACTCAGAACCAGCGTTCCCCGATGAGTGGAAATCACGAGATACTCGCCCGCAAAATCTAAATCACTCGCCCAGAGCACGCCCTCAGAGTCATAGATCGAAACACCGCGCCCAATGACTTTAAATTTCCCGATCTTCTCCGGATTGGAATCTCCCGCAAGCTCGGGAACGAACCGAAGAACGACGCGTTTCCCTTTGATCGCCTTCACCGGGTATATTACCGCTCCGAAATCAACGACGTCGCGTTCTTCACTCCCGATTGGATTCTTAAAGTCTTTCGGCAGCCCAGTTTTTGAATCCATCTCCTCTTCGGAAAATTCCTCGAACTTCACGTGAATGAGTCCGCCCGCGTCGATCGACCACTCACTTCGAACCTTAAATGAACCGTAGCTTTTTTCTACGGATGACCAATCGCGCTTGAATTTTCCTTCTGGAGAAAAGCCGCTATAAGTCCGCATCTCTTCGCCAAACTGGACGAGGCGCTTACCGTCCTCACCCAAAACGATGACTTCGGCCTTCAAACGAAGACGCGAGATCAACTCCGTGCGGGAAATTTTCGAATCGCCTGCGTGCGCGCCCGCAGAAAAGAGTAGTCCGAAAAGCGCCGCCGTAGCGATTACGAAGGCGGTGTAAAAAGCGTCTAAATTCTTCATTCGGACTCTCCCGAGTCGAGATTTACGTGAACCACTTCGCGCGATTCGTCGATAGTGGCGGGACGACCGATCATCGTGGATGGCTCTAGCTGACTAAACATCATCGTCTGGCCGAGATCGTAGCGGCGTTCGACGATGTAAGCACCAATGACGAAACCGAGACTTGCGGCGACGCCGATCTGGACCACGGTACGAATGATAAACCGATAAACGTTCGAACGCGGAGACTCGGCCTGTTTCGGAGCGACGCGGTCCATCGGAGGATTCAATTCTCTCAGTTCGTTCGCGATCGCCGCCTTCCAAGCATCCTTTTCGACAGACGTCGGATGCACTTCGCGGAATGCCCGAAGTAGGCTCTCCAGCTCGGGATCGTGTTCCCGTCTTTTCGTCATACTCGCTCCTTTAAGCTCAGCTTAATTTTTTCTTTTCCGCGGTGAACGTGACTCTTCACGGTCCCGACGGGAATCGAAAGGATTCCCGCGATCTCTTCGAGCTTCAGCTCTTCGTCGATGAGGAGGAAAAATATTTCACGTACCGGATATTCGAGCGTCGCGATGACCGCGCGGAGATTCCGTGCCGATTCGCGTTCCGCATAGAGCGTGTCGGTCGAAGCTTTTTCGTTTCCAAGATCGAACGCGGAAACCGAGCCCTTCCGCTCGGCGAACTCTTTCGGATCTCCATAGAGATCGTGCTCGCCGACTTTTCGGTAAAATTCGTGCTTCACGAGGCGGGCGATGCCGAACGCGAGCATTCGGGGGGAGCCGCGATTCGGATCGTACTCCCCTTCCTTCGCGAGTCGAACGAGACGAAGAAGGGTCTCCTGGACTCCGTCAGAAGCGGACGCGCGCGCGAATCCGGCCGCGAGAAAATAGCGAAGCAGGGCAGGGCCCAGATCTTCGATGACTTCATTCCAGTCTATTCCATCCGCAGATTTCATAAGCGCAGCGACACTCCCCGCGAGGACTTGCCCGGCAAAAGGGAAAGGTTGCGAGAAAAAGAGTCTCTGGATAACCTTCTAAAATCAATAGGTTATACGGAATTAATTCGGTTCGGCTTCTAGCTGAGTGTCTTTTTCGAGGCTCATATACTCGTCCTTCGAAATCGGGTCGAATCGAAGGCGCCCGACCGAGCTCCACTTGTTCGAGCCCGCGTCGTACCACTCGGAATTCGTATCGTCGGCTCCGAAGCCCGGAAGCGCGACACTCACCGAATCGAAAAGCGGAACGAGGCGCTTCGAGTTGTAGTTCGAATGAATGGCGAACGGACGTTGGTTCCGCGTCGGCACCCACGACAGACAATTCGAGTGACCATCGGAAGCGTACCGATCGCCGATCC
>JBBQMV010000322.1:0-3204 GCA_038329315.1 Bdellovibrionia bacterium
TTCTCGTTACCGGCGGTAAAACCATGGGAGACATCTCTGATGATGTCTCTCGTCCGGTAGAAAATTTCCCAACCAAACGTTGGTGGGTCTGTTTCGGCGCTGCGGGTGTCGCGCTCATGATCTGGCTCTGGTCGGTCGGAAGCTTTGTTTACTACGGTCAAGGGTTGCTCGGCCTGAACCAACCTTCCGGCTGGGGTACCGACATCACGAACTTCGTTTTCTGGGTCGGTATCGGTCACGCCGGTACGCTGATCTCGGCCATTCTCTTTCTCTTCCGCCAAAAGTGGCGCACGGGGATTAACCGCTCGGCAGAAGCGATGACGATTTTCGCCGTCATCACCGCCCTCACCTTCCCTTTGCTCCACACGGGGCGTCCTTGGTACGCGGCGTTCTGGCTGCTCCCTTATCCGAATCAACGCCAACTCTGGGTGAACTTCCGATCCCCACTTCTGTGGGACGTTTTCGCCGTTTCGACTTATTTCACGATTTCGGCCGTGTTTTGGTACGTCGGCCTGATTCCCGATCTCGCGACGATTCGCGACCGGGCGAAGAATAAAGTTCGGAGATTAGTCTACACCGCTCTCTCGATGGGCTGGCGCGGATCGAATAAGAACTGGAACCACTACGAAATGGCGTACATGATCCTCGCGGGTCTCTCGACGCCACTCGTTCTTTCCGTTCACACGATCGTTTCGTTCGACTTCGCCGTCGGCCAAGTTCCGGGATGGCACACGACGATCTTCCCGCCTTACTTCGTCGCCGGCGCTATCTTCTCGGGTTTCGCGATGGTCGTGACCCTTCTCGTGATCATGCGGGAGATGTTCGGCCTGAAAAACTACGTCACCATGGATCACCTTGAGAAGATGAACAAGGTCATCATGACGACGGGTATGATCGTCGGTTACGCCTACTCGATGGAGTTCTTCATCGCGTGGTATTCCGGGTCCCCGTTCGAAAAGTACGTCTTCATCAACCGGGCCTTCGGTCCGTACTGGTGGGCTTACTGGACGATGACGACCTGTAACGTGCTCGTTCCGCAGATTTTCTGGTGGCGCAAAGCTCGCCGGAACATCGCGATCATGTTCGCCGTCTCCCTCTACGTGAACATCGGGATGTGGTTCGAACGTTACGTGATCGTCGTGACGTCGCTTCACCGCGACTTCCTGCCGTCGTCTTGGGCGATGTACTATCCGACCTGGTACGACTGGGGTTGGACGTTCGGATCGTTCGGCGTCTTCTTCTCGCTCTTCCTGCTCTTCGTTCGTTTCATGCCGGCAATCGCCATGGCGGAAGTGAAAATGGTTCAGCAGGGCGAGTCGGGCGCGAGCTCACACTAAGATAGCTGCCGGGCGCGCGCCTTGCGCTCGGCTTAAACATTGGTTGAATCCTACACGAGCATTCGCCAGCCTTCATAGGCCACTCAGATGATCGCTGAGTAGGTCGGAACCGTCCTTCAAAAAAGGATATTTTTATATTCGGCGCACGAATCACGCTGGGTCGGTTCCCCGAAGAGCTCCCAATATTCGTCCAAAAACTGAAACTACTCGTCCCAGCTCATTTCGCCCGCTCCCGTAGACTTTCGATGGTCGCCGTAATTCGCGAGGGCAAAACCACCAATCAGCGCATGTGCGACATTCACGGAACGAGATCATCTCGGTTCAGTTTAAGGCAAGCGTACAGTCTTGCATAGTGACGAGTCACCGCGTCGCGTCCGGACTCCAAAGTTGAATCTCGCGTTTTACGCGAACTTCGCTTTGCGACGGTCGCGGATTTCCGCACCTTCGACACTGAGCCGAGTCCAAGGAAGCGCGAGAAGGCGCTCTTCTTCGATCGGTTCTTCGGTCTCTTCGCAGACTCCGTACTCGTCGTCTTCGATACGGCCCATGGCCGCGTCGATTTCTCGGAGTTGGCGAAGTGCAGATTCCCGCATCGCGAGCGCGGCGGCCTTCTGTTGAAAATCAGCGGCTTGATCCGCTTCGTCACCGCCATTGATGACTTCGATATCTTCTCGTGAAGATACGAGGCCGTTCATGAGATCTTGCTTCGTCTTTAAAAGACGCTTCCGGCACTCAGCTAAAAGCGCAGCACGTGTACGAGCCATTCGCGGTACTCCCTTCCTTGAGGTACTCATCAGCCTTCGAAATCAAATCCTGCCCCCAGCCCATCCATGACTGAAGACCCTTAGAATTTTGCCATAATCGCGGAAGCGAACGCAAATCTTCGCGGCGTTTTTCCGCGGGGAATGATCGATCACTGTTTCGCCAAAAAACCGTCGCCCTATTTCGAAAGCCAGTCGTTTCAAGCCTTTAAAAATCTTTTAATTCCAAGCCGTTAGCGGACGTCAGGAAAGGGTGTAAAAAGATTTGACACACTGCTTCAAATAAGAATATACACAGAGCGTCAAGACGAGGTTCATTGAGAGCCGAAGTCCTGATGGTTTCTAGGGGAAACCGTTCGATTTGCTTGAAGGGGTTCACATGAATACGCATTTAGTCCGGTCGATGACCGTTTGCTCATTCTCTACTTTGATGACGATCGCGGCGGCTGGCGCCACTGATTTCGGCGTCTACGGTTCCGCTCCACCGAGCCTCGATTTCCCATCAAGTTCGCTCTCCGCGGATTCCGGGTTGCGCAACCAAGCGACACTCGACGTAAAAAAAAACTCCTGGAATCGGGAAGAGCACAGCCTACTCAGCGCGTTCGATCCGTTTCCAAACCAAAACGTCGCGGCCATCGATCCACTCTCTAAGCGGAAAGTAGATCGTGTCCTCGTCGGACCTGCGTACAAATCACGCTCGCTCGGTGGAGATTACGACTACTACCGCTACGTCACTTTCTTTAACATCAAGACCCGGAAAGAACGGGTCATGACGAAGGTTCGCGCCGAGTGTTTCGACAAGGACGTTTCGTTCGCGCGAGTGCACGAAAACATCACATATACCGCCAGTGTGGAAGCGGGTGTAGAATTCGAAGGCATCGGCATCAGCGCCGATTTCTCCAAGGAACAGGAAATGGGAGTCGAACGCGACTTCCCTGCCGGTGGATTCGTCGCTGATTATATTCCCTACGCTCTGAAGGAAGACTGGGATGGACGAACGTTCCGCCAGCTCTACAGCACCAAGACCGGAAAATCCGTGTTTCTCATTAAGGAATCGAAAGATTCCCCATGGTGGGTCTACGCGCTTTTCCCGCTCGCCGCCGAGG
>JBBQMV010000323.1:0-3189 GCA_038329315.1 Bdellovibrionia bacterium
GCCGCCATACGGGCCGCGAAATTTAAAGATGCCACTCTGGCGCGAACTGAGATCGACGTCGACCCCGGTAAAATCCTGCCAACTCCAAGTGAAGGTTGAGTACTTTCCCGCACGTCCTGGAAAAGTGAAAACCGTGGGCGCAGAAATCGTACGATCAGTGCCGGGAATTTCGACGTTTCGGTTATCCGGAGAAACGCGAACGGCAGGCGCCGGTTCGGCCGCATCCGGCCCGAGCATGTGGTTCATCACGACGTCACCGTAAACGTCGAGGTTCGCGCGGTGAGCAGCAAGTACCGCGGCTTCGTACTCGGCCCGGCTTCCGTACTTCGTCGGAACGGCGCCCTTCTGATCGAATTCGCCGAAGTCGTAGTGATCGTAAACGCCGTAGCCGACGTCGCGGACGCCATTCACACCTTTATAGGCGGGTGGGAGCCAGAGGGCGGTGATGCCCTTCTTCGCCAGCATCGCCGCGTTCGCGGAGAGCTCATTCCAGAGACCATGCGATGGCGTGTACCACTGGAAGTATTGGAACATCACGCCGTTCTCGTGGCCTGCGAAGCCGGGCGTCGCGCCGCCAACGCCGAAGGCGAGGATGCTCAGAATACCGATCAGGAACGAGCGCATGAGGGGCAAATTGGACGACTTCGCACCGAATTCCAAGCGAGGATTTCGAAACCGCCGTAGCCCGGGCGCTACCGAGGGTTTAGTGACGCCAGCTCGGCTATAATCCGCGCCACCGGTGTGTCTACAAAGACGCATTCCGGAGCGCGCGCCGTTCCAATATCCTCTTAAGAAGGGGTTATATGAGGTTTTTTTCCATTATCGCGGCACTCACGCTTCTCGGAGCGGGATGTAATTCGCAAGGCGGAAGCAGCTCTTCGAGCAAGCTTCTGACTGAGGGAAAATCCGCGTCCAAAGACGTCGCCGCCCCACTGACGGTTCCGAATAACGTCGTTCCCATGAACGACTCCGGCGTCTCGAAAGTCGTCTCCGGTCTTCAGCACACCTGCGCGATTCGCGCGGGCAAGCTCGCTTGCTGGGGTTTGAACAAGCATGGTCAAATCGGGAACGGCGATTCCGGCGTAATCGATGGCCAGGTCGATCCGCTGAACGGCGCCGCCTATACGGTGAAAGTCGCCGTCGCTCCTTACGAAGTTTTCGCCTCGGGCGTTTCGGACGTCGCGCTCGGTTACGAACACACCTGCGCGATAAAGAACGAAGAACTCTTCTGCTGGGGTTCGAACGAAGTCGGCCAGATCGGCCAAGGCACCGTGACCGGTGTCATCTCGCATCCGGTCTCGATTCTCACCGGAGCCAAACAAGTTTCCGCGCACGGTCGCTGGACCTGCGTCGTATCGAATACCGGCCAACTCGCTTGCTTCGGTACCCGCCTCGTTCGCGCCGCTGACGGAACCACCGCCCCGAAGCTCATTTCGAACGTTCCGAAGGTCATGATTCCTTCCGGCGTTCAGTCGGTTTCACTCAGCGCGAACCATGGGTGTGTCCTGCTCACGAGCGGCGCCGTCCAGTGCTTCGGCCAGAACGCAATGGGCGAAGTCGGAAACGGTCTCGCGGATGGCGCGGACGTCGCGCTCCCATACGAAGTTTTTTCGAGCGGCGCGACGAGCGTGACCGTTACGGATAGTCGTTCTTGCGCAGTCGTGAGTGGCGCTTTCAAGTGTTTCGGAGCGAGCCTCGGAGACCGCGAAGTCGACCGCACGGCCGGTGGCTGGAAAGCTCCGACGCCAACTGCATACGACGCCGTATTCTGGAACGGCACCGCGCCGGGCCTCGAAGTTTCCTCGAGCGGTACGATCGTCGCGAGCACCGGCGATCTCCTTTACGGATCGTTCTTCCACTCGGGTGGAGCTGCCCAAAAAGTGGCCCTCGGCGTCGCCCAGTTTACCTACTCCGAGACCGATCTGAACGGCTGCATGATGTTCCGAAACCACGCTGTGAAGTGCTGGGGATCGAATCTCTTCGGACAGCTCGGGATCGGCCGCCGCTCGGGCGACGAGCCGACGATCTCTGCCGCTCGCGACGTCGCGTTTTGATTTACACCGTGATTTTTTAGCCTGCTCCGGTTAGCGTTAAAGAGAATTGGAAGCGATGAAGTCCGGTGAAACTCCGGCGCTGGCCCGCAACGGTTAAAGCCCGATCTCCTCCGATTCGTAACTCTATCTCGGAGGCAGAATGTTCAATCTTACGATCTTTCTTTTTCTATTCTCGGTGACGGCGTTTGCGCGAGATGCCGCTCCCGATTTCGTGACCGCACCTGAAATCGTCGCCGAGGGTAAGCGCCTCCGCGGCGATCATCGGTCGGCTCGTGTATTTACCGAAACCGAACTTGCCCGCGAAGGTGGCCGTTCGATCGGCGAGGTCCTGCGTGAAGAAGCGGGCGTCGACTACACCGTCGGAACCGGCGGAAACTCGAACCTCCTCATTCGGGGTTCGAGCGGATCGCAGACGCTCGTGCTAATTGACGGTGTGAAAGCGAACGACCCGTCGGCGACGAATCGGTACTTCGATTGGAGCCGTATCGATGCCTCCGCGATCGAGCGCGTGGAAGTCTTGAAGGGGCCTCAAGCCGTATCGTACGGCTCCGACGCCATCGGCGGTGTCGTCCTCATCACCACGAAGCACGCGGACGTGGGTCCCGGCGGAGTCGCGGTTAACGCGAGCGTCGAGGGCGGCAGCGAAGCTTTTGCGCGCGCGCGTGGGTCGATCGCGAAAGATCTCGGCCAGGCCTTCGGGGGTGCTCATGAACTCTCCGTCCAGGCGCTTGGTAAGGGCGTATTCGAGGGCGGATCCTCGGCCGCCAGCCGAACCGGCGCTGCGCTAGAGGGCGACGACTCGCGGGAAGCTTCGGCGGGATTCGCGCTGAAATCGCGGTGGGGTCGCACGACCCATTCAACCTTTCTCGCCGATATTCGCGCGGCCCAAGAAGACATCGACGCTGGCGCGTACGATGACGATCCGAACTCGGTCGCGCGGAACCGCGAGATCCGGAGCTCCGTTACGATCGATGGCCGCCTCGACGGCGGTACGGAGTGGGGGTTGGTCGCTTCGTACTTGAATTTCCGCCGAGCCTATTCGGACTTTCCGGACCCGGCCCATCCGACTACTTCGAGCGATACGATCTTAAGCGGAACGAACGCGCGGGGCGAGTTCCACCTTCATTCGGAGACC
>JBBQMV010000324.1:0-3162 GCA_038329315.1 Bdellovibrionia bacterium
GACCTTTTCCTTCGATTCGAGTTGGCGCTGGAAATGGTAGGCAGAGTTTGCAATTTCGGCTTGAGGAAACCCGCTTTCGACCGCGGCGATCATTCCGCCCATTTCGTCGATTCGGCGGATGTAGTCTAGGGTTTCGCGTTCGACTCGGTTTGTAAGTGCTTCCATAAAGTAGGAGCCTCCGAATGGATCGACAACGTTCGTGACTCCCGATTCTTCGGCAATCACTTGCTGCGTGCGAAGCGCGATCATGACGGCTTCGTCCGTCGGAAGGGCGAGGGTCTCGTCCATCGAGTTTGTGTGGAGCGAGTTCGTTCCTCCCATGACGGCGGCGAGCGCCTGAACGGCGACGCGAACGATGTTGTTAAAGGGCTGTTGGGCGGTGAGCGAAACGCCCGCGGTTTGGGCGTGCGTACGCAGCATCCAGGACTTCGGGTCCTTCGCTTTATAGCGGTCTTTCATGAGGCGTGCCCAGATCCGGCGAGCCGCACGGAATTTTGCAATCTCTTCGAAAAAGTCGTTATGAACGTCAAAGAAGAACGAAAGCCGAGGTGCGAAGGACTCGACATCCATCCCGCGCGCGATACAGCGCTCGACGTAAGCGAGACCATCCGCCAACGTAAACGCCAACTCCTGGACCGCCGTCGCTCCGGCTTCTCGGATGTGGTAGCCCGAAATCGAAACCGTGTTCCAGTTCGGGTACATTTTCGTGCCGTATTCGATCGTGTCGATCACGAGCTCGGTCGCCGGCTTCACCGGGAAGAGCCATTCCTTCTGGGCAATGTATTCTTTCAGAATGTCGTTCTGGAGGGTTCCACGAACCTTCTCCGCTGGAACTCCATTTTTCTCGGCGACCGCGTAGTACATCATGAGGATCACGATGGCCGGGCCATTGATCGTCATCGAAACTGTGATTTCGCCGAGGTTGATTCCCGCAAAAAGTTCTTCCATATCCTCGAGCGAGGATACGGCGACGCCGCACTTCCCTACTTCACCCTTCGAGCGAGGCGAATCGGCGTCGTAACCCATGAGGGTCGGCATATCGAACGCAGTCGAGAGACCCGTCTGGCCATTCGCGAGAAGAAGCTTAAACCGGCTGTTCGTTTCCGCCGCACTCGAGAATCCGGCGAACTGACGCATCGTCCAGAGTTTTCCTCGGTACATGTTCCGCTGAACTCCGCGGGTAAACGGGAACTCCCCCGGAAATCCAAGGTCACGAAGGTAATCAAACTTTTCGTTTTCGAGATCAAGCGGCGTAGAAAGGAGCGGAATATCCATATCCGAAAGAGTCGTAAACTTTTCGGGACGAGGCGGCATCTTCCGCTCGGTTTCGGCAAGGCGTTTTTTGAACCCTTCGAGTTCTACCTTGAGTTTAGCAATTTCGGCTTCGTGCTGAGTGGACATAAAACTATCCCTCGCCCCCTAAGGGGCGGTTAATTTCGAAGTTCGGCAAATTCTTGGGCTGCAATCACAATCCGCTGAATCTCGCTCGTGCCTTCGTAAATTTCTGTGATCTTCGCGTCGCGGAAGTTCCGCTCGACGACGTATTCTTTCGTATAGCCGTAGCCACCGTGAACCTGAATCGCCTTCGTCGAAACCCACATCGCCGCTTCCGAGGCGGCGAGCTTCGCCATGGCGGCTTCCTTTGAATACTTCACGCCGAGATCTTTGAGCCGAGCAGCATTCCAAACGAGGAGCCTCGCCGATTGCATCCGTACGGCCATATCGGCAATGTGAAACTGGATCGCCTGGAGTTTTGAGATCGGTGCCCCAAACTGTTCCCGTTCCGACGCGAACTTCTTCGAAGCCTCAAGTGCGCACCGACCAATACCAAGCGCCTGGGCGGCAATTCCGATCCGTCCACCATCGAGCGTCGAAAGAGCGATTTTCAAACCTTGCCCTTCAGCACCGAGAAGGCAGTCCGCTGGAACAAATACTTCATCAAAAAAGAGTTGGGCGGTCGAGGACGCAGTAATCCCGAGTTTATCCTCGAGTTTCGACACGGTAAAACCCTTAGACTTCGTATCGACGATAAACGCAGTGACGCCCTTATTTCCCTTCGTCACATCAACCGTCGCAAAAACGATCGCGGTGTCCGCTTCTTTTCCATTCGTGATCCAGTTTTTCGTTCCTCGAAGCGAGTATCCCCCGTCGACCTTCGTGGCCGTAAGCTTTAGTCCACCTGGATCCGAGCCTGCACTCGGTTCCGAAAGCGCGAAACATCCGAGTTTCTCGCCCTTCGCGAGCGGCATCAGCCATTTTTTCTTCTGCTCCGGCGTTCCGAAATGATCGATCGGCCAACACACAAGCGAGTTGTTCACCGACATGATTACACCCGTAGAGGCGCATGCTGCCGAAATCTCTTCCATGCACATCGCATAAGAAAGCGCGTCGAGTCCGGAGCCACCGAACTCTTCGGAAACCATCATGCCCATGAGGCCCATTTCGGCCATTTGTTTTACATTGGCGGCAGGAAATTCGCCTGTCTCGTCGTGGTGCTTAGCGGTAACCGCAACCACTTCGCGCGCGAATGAGCCAACTTGGTCGAGGAGCATTTTCTTGTCTTCGTCGTTCTCAACTGGCCAACCGTTCATGACTTCAATCCTTCAAACATCGGTTTACGCTTCTCGGTGAACGCTCCCATGCCTTCGCGTTGGTCATGCGAGTTCATGAGGCGACCGAATGCGTGGGCTTCGGCATCGACTTTCGTGTTCAGTCCCATCGCTTCGGTAAATTCCACCATCAGCGACTTCGCCTTCGAAACGGCGGTGGCGCTCTGGAGCGCAATCGGTTTCGCGTGATTTTCAATGACGGCAGCAAGAAACCCTTCTGCAGGTAGAATGTGATTACAAAGGCCCATCACAAACGCCTCGTCCGCCTTCACACGACGCCCGGAATATATCAGCTCCTTCGCCTTCGGCAGTCCGATCGAACGAACGAGGCGGAAGGTCCCGCCAAATCCCGGAATAATTCCCAGGCCGACTTCCGGTTGCCCGAAAACGGCCTTGTCACTCGCGATAATAAAATCACAAGCGAGCGCCATCTCCGTTCCGCCGCCGAGGGCAAATCCATTCACGGCCGCGATCGTCGGCTTCGCCATCATTTCGAGAAGTTTCGCCGCTTCGTGGCCCATCTGGGAAAAGGCTACCCCTTCCGCCGGCGCGA
>JBBQMV010000325.1:0-3158 GCA_038329315.1 Bdellovibrionia bacterium
AGCATGTCGACATTTTTCAGTTTCGCACGGAGGTCGGAGATGACCTTGAACTTCCCTTTCGGGATCACGTAGAGCGGTTCGAACTCTTTATCGACGTTCACGCCGATTTTCGCCCACTCTTCGTCCTTCACGTCCTTCGGAATGTCCGCGGCGGATTGGGGAAGATCGCGTACGTGACCGACGCTCGCCTCGACGATGAAATTCTTCGGAAGAAATTTCCGGATGGTTTTCGCCTTCGTCGGAGATTCCACAATCACGAGAGCGGAGCCGTCGCCCGGCGTTTTAGCGCGGGAGGCTTTTGCTTTCGGAGGTGCTTTTTCTGCGGGAAGGGCCAACGGAGTATCCTCGGGGGTTGCGGATAACCCCATTATAAGAGAGAGGCGGGGGGTTCCCGTAAAGAGGAATAGTGCCGCCAGAAGTTTGGCGCAAGCTTCGTGCGCAGGATCGTAGTCGCGTTAGCTCTGGATTTCGACCGTCGAAAGGTAGCGCATCATTGCCGCGAATGCCGCTTCGACTTCGTCCAGATTTTGGGATTTAGCGGCCATTTCGAGGGATTTTGCGATCGAAGTGAGCTCGGTGAAGCCGTATCCGCCGGCGGTGCCTTTGGTCTTGTGCGAAAGCTCGACGATGAAATCAAAGTCTTTACGGGTCAGCGCGTCTTTCAGGACGGCTAAGTCGCGTTTCCGGCTTTCCAGATAGGCTGGCGCGATATCGCGTAGCTCTTCTGGGATTTGAACGAGGTTTTTCGTCATTGCTCCTAGTCATCTGGGGATTTACGCCGAAGTGCAATCCAGATTATTCTAGGCTTTCATGCGAATCCTATTTCGGCGCTGGTTTAGCGCGCTCCGATGCAATGCGAAGAATTCGATCTCGCTCGAGGACCGGATCAATCACCTCGGCCCACGTTTCTAAGTCAGGACGATCGCTCGTAAATGCGACGGCCACTTTTCCCTCGGGGCAAATATCGAGACAGCTCGAAGTGACGACGCGATTGACGCCCCACATGTCTTTGGCGAGGAGCTGTTTCTTCAGCCAGTCTTTAAGTTCTTGGGATGGATTCGGGGTATCGGAACCCTTCGCCAATTTTTTTCCGCATTTTTCGCAAACGATTACGAGATTCTGATGCCATTTTGGTTTCATCTGCATTCATTCTAATCTGCATTCTTTTGCGTTTAAACCTCCAATTCGGGCATGATGATGGAGGCGGTATCCAAATATGAGTCTCGCAGAATCGAATAGTTCTAATACCAAGGTGATTCGTCGGCAAAACGTGAAGCCGAAACTTCTAGTCGTGGACGACGAGCACGAGATTCGCGAAATCGTACGCGAAGTCCTGCAGGATCATTTCGATGTTATCGAGGCCGAAAACGGAAAACAGGCCGTCGACATGGCCCAACGTAATCTTCCCGATATGATTCTCATGGACGTCATGATGCCAGAGATGGACGGAATTGCCGCGACGGAAAGCATTCGCGGAATGCTGACTACCCGCCATATTCCGATCCTGATGCTGACGGCCGCCAACACCAAAGATTATCGCATTCGCGCCTTCGATTTCGGCGTCGACCAATTCATCGGGAAGCCTTTCGACTTCGAAGAGCTGACGACTCGGCTCGTTTCGGTTTATCGCCGCTCGCGCCAAATGCTAAACCCTGCGACGAAGGAAATTCGTTTCTTGAACCTCGAGCTGAATCTCGACGCGAAGGAGGTTCGGATCGAAGGCGCACGGGTCGAGCTCAGCCCGGTCGAATTCGACATCGTGAAGCTTCTGATTCTGAACCGCGAAACGCTCGTGACCCGTATCCAGATCATCGAAGATGTTTGGAAATCGAAGGATGCGCCGGATCGGGTAATGGATGCGCACATCGTTTCGATTCGGAAAAAAATCTCGGGTTTCCGGGGCACGATTAAAACCGTTTACGGCTCCGGCTACATCCTTCGCGGAGAGTAGTCAGCGCATTCCCGATGCGAGCACCCATTGAAACGGCGGCCTGGATCAGAAATCCTCCCGTCGGTGCATGCCAGTCGAGCATTTCGCCACCCGCGTACACGCCGGGGAATTTTCGGAACTGGAGATTTTCATCGATTTCGTTCATCGAGAGTCCGCCCGTGGACGAGATCGCTTCGCTGAGCGGGCGCGCCGCGAGGAGCGTGATCGGAAACCGCTTAACGCGCGCGACGAGGGTCTTGAGGTCTTTCCGATCCGACTCGGGGAGGTGATGGAAAAGAATCGCGAGACTCGCATCGCAAAGTTCGAGCTTCTGCTTTACCCGCCGAATCGGTGCGAGATTTTCGCGGACGGCTTCGAGGCGGGAAAGGATCGCGGCCTCGGTGAGATCGGGTTTTAAGTCGATCCAGGCCGGTCCGGGTTCGCCGAGGAAGTACACGGGAGTACCCTCGAGACCGTATTTCGTGACGACGAGCTCGCCGTCTTTTTCGCCGCGGCGATTTCCGAAGCGGATTTTCTTGAGAGGCTTCCCCTCGGCTTCCGTGAGGAAGGGCGCATTCCACGCGACGGTGTATCCGACATTCGCGGGCGCGAAGGGCGAGACCGTAAGCCCCTTTCGGCGGAAAAGGTCTGGCCACGCGGGTGGGGTGTCTTCCCAGCTTCCACCTCCGAGCGCGAAGACGGCCTGGTCCACACGCACTTCGCGCTCGCCGAAGTGGAGTACATATTCCTCGCCTTCGCGCACGAAGTCCGTGAGTTCGGAATTTCCGTGGAAGCGAATACCGCCGTCTTCGAGGCGTTTCCGCCAAGCCGCGAGAAGGCCCGAAGCTTTCATTTCGCGCACGAAGTACCGGTTTGAAGTCCCGAGAAAGGTTTCAAGCCCGAGATCGCGATTGATGAAGGCGATCCATTCCTTCGGGCCGAACTCGGCGAGGAGGCCTTTCCAGAATGCGGAACTTCCACCCGTGTAGTGCGCGGCGAAATCCGTAGGCGAAAGTTCGTGCGAGATATTTAGCCCAGAACTTCCGGCGACGAGAAGTTTTCGACCGAATCCCGCGCGCCGCTCGAAAAGGTCGACGACAATGCCGGGGCGAGCGGCGAGCCGAGCGGCGGTCATAAGGCCCGTCGGTCCGGAGCCCACGATCGCGATCCGTGTTTCAGCGGGTTTAGTCATTTGGGGAAAAGCCTAAGCCGCTTTCGGATAGCTTCC
>JBBQMV010000326.1:0-3142 GCA_038329315.1 Bdellovibrionia bacterium
GCATGGATAGTTCGGCGATCCGATCAGCGTCGCTGCTCCCTTGAGGAGTACGATCGCGTGGGTCTTTTCGACGGCGAGCCGAAGCGCCTTCAGCACGTCCCGCGTGACTTCTTCCTTCGGAATTCCGAGGAGTCGAGCCATCTCGCCGGGATGGGGCGTGAGGACGGTTGGCGCACGTCGTGCGATCAGAAGATCATGAAGGTTATGATCGGCGATAATGTTCAGTGCGTCGGCATCGAGGACGACCGGGCCTTTGTAGTGCACGAGAAGCTCTTCGATGACCTTTTTCCCTTCGGGGCGCTGACCCAAGCCCGGCCCGACGACGATGCTCGAGTAGGTCGGAATCGCTTCGCGGTACCGCTCGTAATCTTTCCCTTCCGTACGAATCGCGATCGCCATCGTTTCAGACGCGATCTTCTGCATGAGGACTTCGAACGAATCGCTCCAAGTGGCGACGGTGACGAGCCCCGTTCCCATACGGTGACACGCGCGTGAAGCCATTTCGACCGCGCCGATACGTCCGGGAGCTCCGCCGATGATGAGCGAGTGTCCGAAGGAGTTCTTGTGGCCGTAGCGATCGCGCTCTTTCAAAAGTGCCGCGAGCGGCGCGCGAAGGAGTAGAAACTGATCGCCTTCGATTCGGAAACGGTATGGGAGAGAGATGTCGACGTTGATCAGGTCGCCGCGCTTCGCCGCACCCGGCGGAAGAAAGTGTCCGAGTTTCGGGAACCCGAAGGAAACCGTGAGTGACGCTTGAATCGCATTTCCGTGTACCATTCCGGTATCGCCGGAGACACCCGTCGGAATATCGAGCGAGACGACTTCGCGGGCCTTCATGCGGTTAATGACTTCGACGGTATCCGCGTAGAGGCCTTCAAGATCTCCGAGAAGGCCCGTTCCAAGAAGGCCATCGACTACCGTGAATGGTCCCTGGGCTTGGGCCAGGAAAGATTCGAGGCTCGCGATCGGATCGAGTGACGTCAGCTTCGCGCCGAGCTTCTTTAGGATCGAAAAGTTCCGCTCGACCGGACCCGGATATTTAGTACTCGGCTCGATATAAAAAACGCGAACGCGCTTCCCGAGGCCGATCAGGCGCCGGGCGACCACGAACGCGTCGCCCGCATTATTTCCGCTTCCGGCGAAAACGAGAATCTCGGTTTCGGTTCCGGCCGTCGGATATTCCTCGAGGAGAATCTGCGCGGCGGAACGCCCCGCATTCTCCATCAGGATGTCAGGCACGATCCCATACTTTTCTTCGGCGATGCGGTCGATCTCCCGCATTTCTTGGCTGGTCGTGACTCGCATTGAAGCTTCGTGTTGGTGTCGCATATTTCTCCTACGGCGCGAGAATCGCCGAAACCATTTCCTTTACTGCCCGGTCGAGACCGACCAGGGCAGCCCGGCACACGATCGCGTGCCCGATATTATATTCTTCGATCAAAGGGCGGCCTTCGCCGTCCAAGAGTTCAGCCACTGGCCGCACATTCAAGTAATCGAATCCGTGACCCGCGTGAACGTGGATTCCGAGGGAACGTGCGAGCTCCCCCGCTTCGCGGATTCGCTCGAATTCCGAGGATACCTTTTTCTTCAGATTTTTTTCAGCCTGCGTCGCTAAGCAGTATCGCCCAGTATGGAGTTCGACTGCATCCGCCCCTAATTTTGCCGAGATCTTCATCGCCTTCGGCGATGGTTCCACAAAGAGACTCACCTTGATTCCGGCCTTCTTCAGACGCTCGATCGTCTTTCCGATCCGGCGCCCATTTTTTTCGAGCGCGAGCCCGCCTTCCGTCGTCACCTCGGCGCGTTTCTCAGGAACGATGCAGTTCCACTCGGGCTTTATCTTCAGCGCGATCTTCGTCATCGCTTCGGTCGCTGCCATCTCTAAATTCATAGGAATGCGCAGAGTCTTCTTCAACATCCGGACATCTTCGTCGTTGATGTGGCGGCGATCTTCGCGGAGGTGAATCGTGATTTGAGCTCCGCCGGCATCTTCGACGATCCGCGCTGCTTCGACCAGCGAAGGGTACGGAGTTCCGCGCAGCTGGCGTAGGGTCGCGATGTGGTCGATATTGACTCCGAGGCGCGGGAGATAGGCCGGGCGCGCGAGTCCCGGAAGTCGGGCCCTTGGCGATGAGCCGCTGAATGCCGATTTCGAAGACTTTTCTCGAGTGATCAAGCGCCGATCGCCTTCCGCAGTTCGTCCGCGATACCGCCCGCGAGTTTTTTTATCTCGGCGTCGTTCTCGCCTTCCACCATCACTCGAATAAGCGGCTCGGTTCCAGAGTACCGGACAAACACGCGGCCCTTTTCGCCAAGCGCCTTCTCGGCGGCCTCGATTTTCTTTTGGGCGGCCGGGATCGACTCGACCGGCTTCCGTTCGCGGACTTTGATGTTCTCGAGCACTTGCGGGAAAAGATGAATCTGGCGCTTGAGCTCCGAGAGCGGCTTGCCCGTCCGCTTCATGACTTCGAGGACCTTCAGTGCGGCGAGGATGCCGTCGCCGGTCGTCGCGGAGTCGAGGAAGATGATGTGCCCGGACTGCTCACCGCCGAGCTTGTAGCCACTCTTGCGCATCATCTCGACGACGTGGCGGTCGCCGACTTTCGCCCGCAGCATGGTGATCCCATGGGCCTTCAGGCTCATCTCGAGGCCGACGTTCGACATCGGAGTCGTGACGATGGTGTCGTGGTCGAGCTTCCCCGCACGCTTCATCTCGATCGCGCAGAGACCGATGATTTGGTCGCCGTCGACGACTTCTCCGTTCTCGTCGGTGAGGATACAGCGGTCACCGTCGCCATCAAGCGAGATCCCGATATGAGCGCCGTGCTTCTTTACGGTTTCGGCTAGCGCCGCCGGATGGAGCGCGCCACAGTCTTTATTAATGTTCAGCCCGTTCGGCGAAACACCGGTCTTCACGACATCGGCGCCGAGCTCTTCGAACACGAGTGGCGCAGTTTTGTAGGCGGCACCGTTCGCGCAGTCGATGGCGACCTTCACTCCGATCAGATTCAGATCATCCGCAAACCGGGACTTCAAGAAAACGACGTACCGATAATGGACGTCGTCGAGCCGGAACGCTTTTCCGACGAGGTCGCCGGTCGGACGCGCAACTTTCTCGAGGTCGCCCGAGAAAACGAGCTTT
>JBBQMV010000327.1:0-3135 GCA_038329315.1 Bdellovibrionia bacterium
GGATCGCCGTGAATCTCGATGCCGAAGGTAAAATCGCTTCGGCCGGCGGCTTCCTAGTTCAGGCGATGCCGGGGGCGAGCGACGAAGAGATCCGAGAAATCGAAACGCAGGTGACCCACCTCACGAATCTCGCGAACGAAGTCGCTGCCGATCGCGAACCGATCTACATCCTCTCGACCCTTTTCCAAAACATGGCCTTCATGCTTCTCGAGAAGAAGGAGCTTCGCGCCGAGTGTACGTGTAGCGAGGCGCGGATGCGCCGAGCCCTCACGCTCGTCGGCGTCGCGGAACTTCAGGCAATGATCGACGAAGTCGGTGAGGCCGTCGTGAAATGCGACTTCTGTGAGAAGGAATATCGTGCGGACGCAGATACGCTACGCACGATGATCGCCGACGCAAAGTCGTGATTGAGGGCCTATTTCAGCCCTAAAACGTATAGCCGACGTGGGCCATGAACGTCAGGTAGTTCGAAGCGAGATCGATCGTCCCGATCGTCGTCTCTTTCTTCGTACCGAAGAGCTCGTGGTATGCCATGGCGGCACCGAAGAACGTTTCCTTCGTGAGCTGGAGATCCGCACCGCCACCGAAGTTTACTCCGAACATCGTTCCGGAGAGGGACGTGTTCGTCGCGAGCTCACGATTCGCTCGGTAGAATCCGAGACCGCAGTTCACGTAGGGAATAATCCGGTCGTAGGCTGCGAGGTTCAGTCGAGGTCCGACCGTGAAAGCGAGCTTCGAGTACGCGCCGTCCGAGTGGCTCGAATAGCCAAGGGATGAACTGAAGGCGAGGAGACGACTCACCCCGTAAGTGAAAGTGCCGGCGAGGCCGATCGAGTCTTGATAGTCGCTCCCCACGAGAAAGTTCTGTCCGATATCGAGCGAGACGTTATTCGATTCCGGTGCGAACGGACGAAGTTCGTGCTCCCGAATCTTCGGCTTCCTCCGGGTCGATTGGTACCGGTAGCCGTCCTTTTGAACGGGGGCGGTGTTGTCGCCGTAATAGTAGGGAGAGGCGGTCTTCCAAGAGTTGTCGTCGTCCGCCCAGGAACCGGCGAAAGTATTCGCGGTGAGAACGAGGGCCGAAAGCGTCGCGGCGGAAACGAGGTGATGGAGCTTCATGGGAGACCTTCCTATGTCGGGTGCCGCCCTCATCATGAGAGCCGTCTTCTATTCTAAAGGATTCCTAGCCTCAGCGGCAATCGGCGGATTTCTGACGAAATCAGCTCCGACCGCAGGAATGAGCCTACTTGCTGACAAAAAAGCAAAAACCCCAATCTCTCGAGACACGAGAAATCAGGGTTTAAACTTTGCGTAAAAAGCGCCGTGAGGCGATTTTTAGTTATTGAGAGCCGGAGCGCTCATCGAAGCAGTGTTCGATACAGCCGCCGCCGGAGCGACGTTGAATTTCGCGAATTCAGCGCCGAGCTTAGCTTGGATGAAGCCCGAGAAAGAACCGTCGCCGTGGCGGATGATTTCTTTCAGGAGTTCGGTCGACGGTTGGGTCTTCGCCTTCTTTTCAGATTCATAAAGAAGCTGAGTAAGGGTCGAAGCCGTGATGTCGTTCTTGGTCTTGTTGTCGATGACACGGAGGTCTTCGCCAGCCTTAATCATCTTCGCAATTTCGTCCAAAGTCACATAGCTGGACTCATGGGTGTCGTAGAGTTTGCGATTTTGATAACGCTTAATGATCTTAACTTCTTTCATGATTCCCCCTAGTCGAACCACTATCTAAAACTTCCCGGCTTCTCGCTCTCATGCTTTCGCTGAAAGTCCCCTAGAAACCGCACTTCAATTACACTTTGAAACATCTGCCCGGGTTTCGCCGGAGTAACTCTCGGACCCCTAGGCAAGAAGCATGATGCTACGAGCCGACGCGGTATGTCAAGTCTTACTATCTGCAGCAATAACGATTTCCAAAGGCGGTGTCAATACTCAGATCTTCAAAAAAAGATGCGCGTATTTTCACGGAGATCGCTTTTAAAGCAGGGGCAGCGAGTATTCATCATAATCCCGCGTTAAACGCAAGGGGTCTAAAATAAACGTCAAAAACGCAACGATTCCAATGGCTTTAATGCGCACCCACCAAAGCAAGTTTCAGTTTCTCAGACGAAATGTCGATCCGTTCCTTAGGGAAGGAACCCCATTTCATGAGCCCGAACGCAAAACGAATTTCTCTAGTTCTTTCGGTACTTTCGGCCGCTTCAGGATGTGCCCATCCGGGTGCGCTGGTCGGAGAGAACGAAAATCGGGCGCCCGCCGGCACCGCAAATAGCGAAAATGATCACCCGGTTACGGGTCCTCGGGCGATTCCGACGAGTGCGCAGGTCACCGCGACCGCCACCTACCATTTCGAAATGGCGCAGGCTTACTCTCAAGAGGGCAATCCAGACCGTGCGATCGAAGAATACAAACTGACGATCATGTACGACCCGAAAGCCGCCGTCGTCTACGCACGACTCGCCACGGAGTACATCAAGAAGGGCATGCTCTCCGCCGCAATGGAGACCTGTAAACAAGCCATCACGATCGATCCGAACGCGAACGACGCGCGTATGATCCTCGCGAATCTTTACACGAACACGCAGCAAAACAGCGAAGCTATCGAGAATTTCAACGCCGTCTTGAAAGTCGATCCCTCCCATGAAGAGGCTGCGGTCTACAAAGCCCAGGCTCTTCTCGACATGAACAAGAACGCGGAAGCGATCGCGACGATGAAGCTATTCGTAAAGAACAACCCGGACTCGGCGCTCGGCTGGTACTACCTCGGCCGCACCTATCACAAGACCGCGAAGTACACGGAAGCCGAGAAGGCCTACCGTAAAGCGATCGATGTGAAGCCTTCATTCACCCAAGCGATGCTCTCGCTCGGGTTCATGTTCGAAGAAGCGAAGCAAACCGAACGCGCGATCAAGGTCTACAAAGAAGTCTACGACGACTCCCAAGACCTGAACGCCGCGAATCGCATCGCGACGATTTATCTGAAGGACGAGAAGTATACCCAGGCGATCCCTTATCTCGAAGCCGTCGAGTCCATGGATCCGTCGGACATGAATACCCAGGTGAAGTTGGGCCTCGTTTACATGGAGACGAAATCTTACGAGAAAGCGATCGGAACGTTCAATCGTTTGATTGCAA
>JBBQMV010000328.1:0-3106 GCA_038329315.1 Bdellovibrionia bacterium
CGCGCACGAAGAATCGCTCGAGCTTGGAAAGTTAAAACTCGAAATCATCCATACTCCGGGGCACTCGCCGGGAAGTATCGGGATTCGCCTTCATGAAGATTCGGCGCTCGCGGTTCCGGAAACCGTCTTTAGCGGCGACACGCTCTTTCAGGGTTCGGTCGGCCGGACGGATCTCTGGGGTGCCGACGGTGACCTCATGTTTAAAATGATTCGCGAACGGTTACTCACCCTCGACGGCGATACGCGAGTTTGCCCCGGGCACGGGGCCGAGACGAAAATCGCGACGGAAAAACGCGGGAACCCCTTCCTCCAATGAAATCGAAAATCATCTCCGCGTTCATCGCGAAACTTGAATCCGAAATAGCGACCGCCATGACCGCCGCGAAAGCGGCGCATGAGGCGGCGACCCACGAAGAGAGTAAGCCCGAAGATTCGCACGATACTCGCGGGGTCGAGGCTTCTTATCTTGCGGGTGCCCAGAACGCGCGGATCGAAGGAATGAAGGCGGTCATTCTCGAATATAAATCTTTGCTTGCCGATGCGACTCGCAAGAGCCCGACGGTAGCCGCCGGATCGGTCGTTACGATCCAGCCGCTCGTCGACGCCAATTCGGAAAAGCCAAAGGGTGCGCCGATGCACGCGTTCGTCGCCGTTCACGGCGGCGGAACGACGGTCGAAGTGGATGGTCGACTCTATTCGGTCTTCACTCCGACGTCACCGATCGGCGAAGCGATCCTCGGCGGTGCGGCCGAGGAGACCGTCGAAATCGACTCGAAGGGCGGAAGTCGCGCCTACCGAATCGTGAGTGTTCTCTAGAACCGCTTCCCGGCTAACGGCATAGTTTTGGGGAGGTTTTTTCTCCCGAAATCCGTTAAAACGCGCCGTGGCCCTCCAATTTAAAGTCGAGAAAACCCTCCCCGGTGAAGACGGAATTCCGCGCGCGCGCGCGGCGGTCCTCACTCTGCCCGGTCATGACGGCCGCCCGCGCGAAGTGCTCACCCCGACGTTTATGCCGGTCGGCACTCAGGGTACTGTGAAGGCGGTCGCCACCCGCGAGCTAAAAGAAATGCACGCCCAGGTGATTCTCGGGAACACGTATCATCTCTATTTAAGGCCGGGCCATCAGCGGGTCGAGCGGCTCGGCGGGCTTCATAAATTCATGAACTGGGACGGCCCGATTCTCACCGATTCCGGTGGTTTCCAGGTCTTCTCGCTCGCCCAGCTGAATAAGATTGATGATGAGGGCGTGACCTTTTCCTCGCACATCGACGGCTCGAAGCACCGGTTCACGCCAGAACTCTCGATGGAAATCCAGCGCGCGCTCGGCTCCGATATCGTGATGGCCTTCGATCAGTGCCCACCGTATCCCGCGACCGAAGCGCAGGTGCTCCAAGCGATGCGTCGGACGGTCGCCTGGGCGGAGCGGGGGTTAAAGTTTGAATTGAAGCCGCATCAAAACCGGTTCGGCATCATCCAAGGTGGTCTCTACGAAAACTTGCGCGTCCAATCCGCGAAAGAAATCGGTGCGATGCCGTTTGATGGTTTCGCCATCGGCGGGCTTTCGATCGGCGAAACCCCGGAGCTCATGCAGAAGATGGCGTATTTCACGGCGCCGCACTTACCGGCGGATAAGCCGCGCTACCTGATGGGCGTCGGTCGTCCCGAGGACCTGGTCGAGTGCGTCCGCGCCGGAATCGACATGTTCGATTGCGTGATGCCGACTCGGAATGCGCGAAACGGCACGCTTTTCACGAGTCGCGGGAAAGTGAATATCAAGAACGCGCAGTATCAAGACGATGCTGCACCGCTCGATCCCGAGTGCCCCTGTGAGGCGTGTACGCAGTATTCAGCCGCGTATTTGCGGCATCTTTACGTGGCGGGCGAGGCGCTCTCGGCGCGCTTGAACTCCATACACAACCTCACTTATTACACGACGATCATGCAGCAGATGCGTCAGGCTATTCTGGAGAATCGGTTTGACGAATGGCGTGCGAGTTTCTATACCCGTAGGGCTAAGGAAAAAACCTGAAGTTCTAGGCAGTTAAGGAACTCCCTTAAGGAAACACACCATGATCTCCCGTCTCTCGTTGATCGCTTCTTCTCTTTTCGTTTCGACTCTCGCTTTCGCCGACGGCGCGGCAGCTCCTGCGGCCGGCCCATCCGCCACGCCGGGTACGGGCGCGATGCTCGTCCCGTTCATCGCGATGTTCGGAATCATGTACCTGTTCATGATTCGTCCTCAGCAGAAGAAACTGAAGGAACAACAAAACATGCTCGGCGCCCTGAAAGAAGGGGATGAGGTTTTGACGAGTTCTGGATTCCTTGGCACAGTGAAGAGCATTACGGACGCGATGATTACGCTCGAGATCGATAAAGACGTGAATGTTCGCGTTTTGAAGTCTCAAGTGTCGACGGTGCTTAAAGGCGGAATGCCCGGCAAGACCGTCTAAGTCGGCTTCCCACGCGAAAAGTTTTTTGATTTCAGACTTAGATTTCAGATGCAGTGAACCGGCGGCCTAGTCCGCGCGGAAAGGAATTCGTCGATGACGAAGGTTTGGTGGGGTAAGTTTATTCTCTTGGTTGCGGCCGTGATTTTCTCTGCGATGTACGTCTATCCGACGATCGCCGGCCTCGATCCGGAAACTTCGAAGTTTCCCGTGAAGCAAAAGATGAGCATGGGTCTCGACCTTCAGGGTGGGGTCTACATGGTTCTCGGCGTGGATTTTAACCGCGTCTATAAAGAGGTCGTTTCCCGCCAAGCGCAGGGGATGGCGATGAGCTTCAAAGAAAAGGGAATTACCGTTTCCTCGACCGACATGGTGAAGGACGGCCCGATCGACGATCCGATGGTCGACGTTCACTACGACGTCGCGAAAGCCGGCGAGTTCAAAGACGCGCTGAAGAAGGAATACTACACGCTCCGCTTGGTCGACGATAAGCCAGGACTGATGCGGTTAGGGATCTCCCGCGACTACCGCCACGACGTACGTGAAAAGACGTTGTCCCAGTCGATCGAAGTCATTCGGAACCGGATCGATGAGTTCGGCGTTTCCGAACCGCAAATCACGTCCCAAGGCGAAGACCGCGTCGTGGTCGAGCTTCCGGG
>JBBQMV010000329.1:0-3073 GCA_038329315.1 Bdellovibrionia bacterium
TCCGGAATTTTCGTAGCACCGAATTCACCTGAGGAATTCGCATCCAGGTACAGATCCCGAGATAGACCAAGCCATATACTCCGATCAGTCCGAGCCCGAGATAGACTCTCGAACTGCCGAACGAAATCCGATCGAGGCCAATTCCCGCACCGAATGCAACGGCGCCCGCCGAAAACGCCGCCCCCCAGAGCTTCGCGACGAGCCTTCCACTAGCTCCGGTGCGTCCGATGCGTCGATTTAGTCCTCTGCGGAGAAGCAGGAATTCTACCCATCCCGCAATCCCCGCCGAAGCCGTCAGGCCCACCGTTCCGAAACTGCTCGGAAATCCAAACCAAGCTGGAACAAAGAGCGCGGCGAGAACTCCTAAAATCGTCGTCAACACGACCCGAACGACCGCGAAACGAAGTGGCGTCCGAGTGTCCTTCAGCGCGTAGTACGCCGAAGAGTAAACTCGGCCCCACGTTGCCGACAGCAGACCGATGGTCGAGCCCATCAAAACAACCCAGACCGCGATCGTCTGTTCTCGGCCGAACGCGCCCGTCTGATAAAGCAAAGATACGATCCGGTCGCCCAAAACTAAGAATGCGACGACCGACGGAACGATAAAGAACGCGATCTGATTCAAGGCTGCATCCAACCGCCCACGCAACATGGCGCTGATCTCGTCCACCGTACCGGTCGCGCTCGATAAGTGCGGGAGTTCAGAAGCAGAAATCGCCATTCCGAAAAGGCTCACCGGCAATAGATAAAGAGTCTGCGCATAGGCCAGCGACGATACCGCGCCCGTCGGAAGGTACGACGCGATCATATTGTCGACGTAAGCGCTGACCTGGATCACCCCCCTGGAGATGACGACCGGAAAAAAATTTCTTAAAACCGCACGTACCGATGCTCGCTTCGTTTCGAACGTGATGCGAAACTGCCCGACGAGCTTCCAGGCCAGCGGAAGCTGAGCCAGAAATTGGGCCAGGCTCCCGAGAACGAGCCCCCAAGCCGTAATCCGGGCGAGATGTCCCTGGTCAGACGTCTGCCGAGCACCCCAGACGAGCGCGGCGATGATGGCCGCATTCCAAAGGACCGGAGCGGCATAGGAAAGAAAGAATCTCCGATGACTATTCAGAACGCCGAGGCACCACGCGGACAGAACGAGCAAACCGGTCCCCGGAAAAAAGATCTCGACGAGTCGAATGGTCAATTCCCGCTTTTCACCATGGAATCCCGGCGCGATGAAGTCGATCATCCACGGGGTCACGGTTACGCCTACGGCGACGGAAACGGCGACGAGAAGCGCAAGAATCGAAAAAATCGCCGACGCGACCCGCGATGCTTCCTCCGATTTCTTTTCGGTCATCAGCCCTACGTAAACTGGAATAAATGAAGCGGAAAGGACCCCTTCTCCAAAAAGGTTTTGGAGAAAGTTCGGGATTTTTAAGGCTGCCTTAAAGGCGTCACCCGCATCCGAATTCCCGAAGTAGTGCGCGAAAACGCGCTCACGGACGAGTCCGGAGAGGCGACTAAGAAGGATTCCCGAGGCGACCCACTGGGCCCCGGATGATCGTACGACCGCTGATTTCTGGGGTGCTGAATTTATCTCGATGCCACTGATAGTAAGCTCGGCGGGGCCTGGATTTCACGGAAAATCCAGGCATCAGGCCCCTTCCAAGTAAAATAGATCCCTCGAAAGCGGCAAAGTAAGGCAGGGCGCTGGCGAATTCCTCGCACGAAGCGCTTAGTGATGCGCAGCGGAGTGTTTTCCCCACGGACTCACTAAGAGCAAATCGACCGGGTCCATTTTACCGGCGGCCACTTCTTCCGCATACTCTTCGGGATGTTCGTCACGGAATTTTTCCATCAGTCCGAGAACCTTTTCGTTGATCGGCAGTTCGCGCCGAATCGTATTCTTGAGCTGCTTCACTTCGAGAGGGGTGAGCACGTATTTCAGGGAGGCCTGCCGCACTCGTTCGATCGCGGCGATGGTCTCCGACAGGGTGTACGACCCCGGCGGTTGGGGGTGCTCAGCATATCCCCAGGGTTTCATTTGCGCGATTATCGGATCGTAGCGGAGTTGGTCGTCGATGATCTCATCCGCGAGCGCGGTGAAGCTCGTCCCATCGAGACTTCGCGCATACGTCACGAAAAAACTTCCGTCCTCTAGCGATTCGAGCAGGTCGGGCCGCGAGTAGCGCGCAAGATGGCGAAAGGACGAAACCGCTCGCTCAATGGCGCCAGACGTTCGTCCGTGAAGAAGGATCGGAATTTCGGCCGACTTCCCGAAAGGACTCTGGAGCACGCGAAGCGCGGCTTGGCGTATGGAGGGGCCGCGAAACATCAGACGATATCGAGTATCGACCTGGAACTCTTCGACGAGAGATTCCATCGCGTCGGCGATCGAATTCAGATCGTCCGTCGACAAATCGTACGCAAGGGATGCCTTACGCATAATATCCATAGTCTCGACGGTGGCGGTATCGACGATAGTCCGTTCCGCTTCGCTGAAACCCATCGCGAATTTTGGAATCAGGTAACCCTCTCGGCGTTCGGTGATCGAAATAACCAGCGTGGCGAATTCCGCGGGCGTCGGGGCCGGGATTTCATGCGCAAACTCGTTCAGCATCCGATTTAAAAGGGCGGGATATTTTTCCGGATCCGTGTACATGCTCTGCGCATCATCGAGGAAGCGCGAGTAAGCGGCGACTTTTCGACCCTTTAGACCCTGGTAAATTTCGGAGCCTTTTTTGCGGAAGAGCTCGACTCCGAAAACGCAGACTTTCGCCTCGACGCGAGCCGAAGGCGTCGCGAGTGAAAGAGCAATCCCGATGAAAAGAAGAGCAGCTGAATATCGCACAAGTATCCCGATCGAAGGTAAAAGTGGTCTCCTATCTCATCGTCGGATGATGGCCACTGCTTTAAGGGATGTGCGATAACCGTCACCCGTTTGGCGCGGTAATTGAGTGATTGATTAGAGACAGCTCAGGTCACTCGCCACGTGGGTGACAATATACGCGAACTTGTCCTGCGGCTTGGCGGTGGACGCGAACGCGGCGACAGCCCAGACCCAGGACAAGTTAGCGTA
>JBBQMV010000330.1:0-3059 GCA_038329315.1 Bdellovibrionia bacterium
AAATATGCGGTGAAGGGCCTGACTTACGCCGATCTCCTGAAGTTCGATGTTGGAATGCTGAATTCAGATAGTGCTTATTCGAAATTTTTTCCCGACCAAATCGCGGTGGACGGTACGCGGATGCCCCTCCTCCGGGACTTCATTCGCTACGTGAATAAGAAAACCGGCGGAAAAATGGGGTTCCAGATCGAGATGAAAACCGATCCGACCCATCCCGAATTCAGCGCGGACTCCCAGAAGTTCGCCGAAGCGCTCGCGAAGATCCTCAAAGAAGAACGAATCATCGACCGTGCCGAGATCCAAGCGTTCGACTTCACTTGCCTCTACGCGCTCAACAAGATCAATAAGCATATCAAAACCGCCTACCTCACCTCGCGCGATAACGAAAAGGGTGGCGGCGACGACTTCCTGCACGCCGATCCGAAGATCGCGGGTGCTTGGACCGGCGGAAAGCTCCTAAAGGACTACGACGGTTCGATCCCGAAGATGGTGAAGGCGCTCGGCGGCTACGCTTGGGAGCCCGAAGATTTCGAGCTGACTGAGGCAACTCTTAAGGAAGCGAAGGCGCTCGGACTAAAAGTCGTCGTCTGGAGCTGGCCGGAAAAGCTCGGCGTTGCGTTCGACCCGAAATTAGTAGCGAAAATGATCGACTGGAAGGTCGACGGCATCATCACCGACGATCCGGGCCGCCTGAACTCGATGCTTGCGGCGCGCGGAATGCGCGTCCCTCGGAGCTACCGGTAAACCGAGATGAAGGCCGCCCGCCACGTCATTCTCGTTGCTTGCCCAGACGGTCCCGGACTGATCCATAAGATTACCGGCGTTCTCGTGCGCCACCAGCTGAACATCGTCGAGAACCATGAGTACGTCGAAAAAGAGACCCGCACGTTCACCATGCGGACTGAGGTCGATGGCGACGTGAAGCCCGACGCCGTCCGCGCCGAACTCCAAAAGGAACTCCCAGCGGGCGCAGAGGTCACTCTTCATACCCAAACTCCGAAGCGGGTCGTGGTGCTTGTGACGAAGGAACCTCACTGCTTGGGAGATCTCCTCCTTCGCCATTCGTCGGGCGAACTTTCAGTCACGATTCCCGCGGTCGTGAGCCAGTACGGCGAACTCGAGAAGCTCGTCGAACGATTCGACATCCCGTTTCACCACGTCCCGAGCGAAGACCTTTCGCGCGAGGAGCACGAAGCGGCGCTCGCCCGCGTGGTCGACCCTTACGCACCCGATCTCCTCGTATTGGCGAAATACATGCGTGTGCTGACCCCGGAATTCGTCGCGCGTTACCGGAACCGCATCTTGAATATCCATCACTCCTTCCTTCCGGCGTTCATCGGGAAAAATCCATACGCCCAAGCCTACGCTCGTGGCGTGAAAATCATCGGCGCGACGGCCCACTTCGTGAACGAAGCCCTCGACGAAGGTCCGATCATTACGCAGTCCGTGATCCCCGTGACCCATAACCAAGACGCCGCGACGCTCGCGCGCGCGGGGCGTGACGTCGAAAAAATCGTACTGTCTCGCGCCCTCCGGCTCGTGGCCGAAGACCGCGTGATCGTTCGGGGCCAACGCACGCTCGTTTTTGAATAGGTTTTTGAATAGGTTTTTGAGTAAAAACCCTGATAGGTTTCCGGGATGTTTGCAGGATTCGACCCGTCTAAACTCGACCCGAAGGTGATTCAAGAACTCAGCGAACTCATGCGCACGCTCCCGCCAGAAAAACTGATGCAGATGCAGTCCATCATGCACAACTCGATGGCGGGTTTCGATATTTCGAAATCCGTGCAGGAGTTCGAAAGCACTCTGCCCCCGGAGTTTCGATTGAAACTCGCGAAGCTCATGATGGATGCGGGTCCCCTGCCGGCCGGAATGTTTCCCGGCGCCGGCGCCGCGAAGCCCGACATCGTAATTCCGGCGGCCGCGCCCGCGCCGATCGCGAATGTCGACGACGCTCGCCTCACTCTCTTAAATGCCGTAAGAGACGGCGCACTTTCTCCGGAAGACGCCATGAAAGCGCTCTTCCCATAGTCGTTTAACGCAAACAGCTAAGCTCCGTAGAATGCTATCTTGCATGGAGCCATGCGCCAACGATTTCGCTCCGCAATTCTGCTTATTTTCTTTTCTCTCTTCGCGTATCTCTATTTTCGATTACTCGCGCCGCTTCACGGAAACTCCCCCCTTTTTTGGCCGCTCACGGTCGGCATCGGACTCATGGAAGCCGTCATCGCGTGGCTTCCGCTCTTTTTCTGGATGTCCGAAGACACCGAAACCCACGCGTACGAACTCTTCCTCGAGCGCTCGGCCCACGTCTCGATGGGCTTTCTCAGCCAACTTCTCTTTCTCACCGTGGTCCGCGATCTCATGATCGCGGTCCTCGCGATATTCGGGCGAGCGTCTTTAGTGAACCGCCCGGAGGTCGGCCTCTATCTGATCGAGGCCGCTGCATTCCTCGGCATACTCGGTTTTATCGTCGCTTCGAACGGTCCGAAGGTACGGCGAGTTTCACTCGCTCCGAACTCCGGAACGACTGGCGGAAAGGAACCGCTGCGGATCGTCCAGGTGAGCGACCTTCACGTCGGTGTTTGGATCGGCAAGCGTTACGTGAATAAAGTGGTTCGCCAAATCGAAGCGCTCGGACCGATCGATTTATTAATTTTCACGGGCGACATCGGCGACGGCGACCCTACACGCCATTTCGCGGATATGATTCCCCTTGGAAAAATTCCCGCGCGGATCGGCAAGTTCGCGGTGAATGGAAACCACGAAGGTTACTGGAACGTAGTCGAGTGGAACGAACGGATTCGGGAACTCGGATTTCGACTCCTCGAAAACGAAAGCGTCTTCCTCGAAACGCCGAGCGGACCGATTTCGATTCACGGCGTTTCGGATTCTGGTGCGGATCCGAAAAAAGCATTAGCGACGGTGAGGCCCGACGTCTTCTCGATTTTTCTCGCCCACCAACCGAAGCACGCCGACTCGGCAATCGCTGCCGGAGTTCGCCTTCAGCTCTCGGGGCATACCCATGCCGGACAGTTTCTCCCGTGGAGCCTCTTCAT
>JBBQMV010000331.1:0-3052 GCA_038329315.1 Bdellovibrionia bacterium
ATTTCGGTCGAAAGCATGAGAGCCGTAAATATTGCTTACCAAACGATGACGAAGGCGGATCGCCTTCGCGACTACCTCCTCGAACTCGAGGGCGTGGCCGCGGCGGGTGAGAAGCCGGCGATTCCGGCGGAACTCGCGGAAGAGTGGTTTGATCTCCAAGACGCGGTCCTGGGAAATCCGGAGGAATCCGTGGAGAAGCTCGGTGAATTCGAACGCGATTTAAAGAAGCGTTCATCAGACCTCTCGGTGCGCGTAACTGCGCACGAGCGCGAATACGACTCCGGAACTACCGAACCGAAAGAAACCCTCCGAAAGATCGAAAAACTCGTTCTCGATGGTCAATATTTGAAATCGATGGAGCGCGATCTTTTAAAATTGAAAACTCGTTTAGGAATTTAGGAAAGCGTCGACCGTGGCCGAAGAACACCAACACACCGAAGGATACGATTCCACTCCATCCGCTACCGCGGAGGAGTTGGTCGTCGGGATCGATCTCGGCACGACAAACTCGCTCATCGCGGTCGTGGAAAACGGCGTCCCGCGCGTACTGCTCTCCCGTGAAGGCGAACGACTTATTCCTTCGGTCGTCACGATCCGAGACGGAAAACCGATCGTGGGTTACGCCGCTCGCCGGGAAAAGATTCGTCGCCCGGGTGATACCGTCTTTTCGGCGAAGCGTCTTCTCGGCCGCGGCTTCGAGGATATCGCCGCTATTCGAGGCCAGCTCCCTTACGAAGTCGTGAAGTCCGATGATGGCGTCCTCCGAATCCTAGTCGGTGACGCGCTCTATACCGCGGTCGAAATCTCGGCGATGATCTTGCGCGAATTAAAATCTGCGGCCGAAGCTTCGCTGGGTCGGCCGGTAAAAAAAGCTGTGATCACGGTTCCCGCGTACTTCAACGATTCTCAGCGCCAAGCCACCCGCGCCGCGGGAAGACTCGCGGGGCTCGAAGTTCTCCGCATCGTGAACGAGCCGACGGCGGCTTCGCTGGCGTACGGACTTCAGGAGAAAAAGCAGGGGATTATCGCCGTTTATGATCTCGGTGGTGGCACGTTTGATCTCTCGATTTTGAAACTCCGGGATGGGATTTTCGAAGTCCTCGCGACGCACGGAAATACTGCGCTCGGAGGCGACGACCTCGATCGCGCGATCGCGCGCGTGATGGCCGCCGAAGTGAAAGCCGCCGAAGGAATCGATCTTTTCTCGAGCCCGCTCCAAACCGCGGCGATTCTCGAAGCGTCCGAGAAGTTGAAATTTGCCTTCGCCGAAGCCGAAAATGCGACGTTCTCGGTCGATCTCTGCGTAGGCGCGGGAAAACGGTTCGAGCGCCCGTGGACGCGCGAAGAGTTTAACCGACTCGTACGCCCGCTCTTGCTCCAAACTCGCGAGAGCTGCTTTCACGCACTCGACGACGCCGGCCTCACGGTCGACGACGTCACGGAAGTCGTACTCGTCGGCGGACCGACCCGGCTGCCGATCGTGAAGGCTGTGGCCGAAGAGATTTTCGGGAAAAAGCCGAATACCTCGGTTCACCCCGACGAAGTCGTCGCGCTGGGGGCTGCGATCCAGGCCGACATTCTCGCCGGCAAGAACCAGAAATTCCTCCTCCTCGACGTCGTGCCGCTTTCCCTCGGAATCGAGACGTACGGCGGACTCATGGAGAAGCTCATCACACGGAACACGCGGATACCGACCTCCGCGCACGAATCTTTCACGACGTTCGTGGACAACCAGACCGGAGTCGACGTTCACGTTCTTCAAGGTGAACGTGAGCAAGCCTCCGAGAATCGTTCACTCGCCAGGTTCAAACTGGGCGGAATCGAACCGAGTCCCGCGGGCTTCCCGCGGGTCGAAGTTACGTTTTTGATCGATGCCGACGGCATCCTTCAGGTGGAAGCCCGGGATCTCCGAAATGGAAAAGAAGCATCGATCGAAGTTCGCCCGAGTTTCGGCCTTCGTGAAGACCAAGTCGAAGCGATGCTCGAAGCGAAGAACGTAAACGAACTCTCGGATCTCGACTTCAAGCGCTGGATCGAAGTTCGAAATCAGTCCGAGCCGGTACTGCGCGCGGCCGAGAAGAAACTTCCGGATGCCTACCGACTCCTTCCGAAGCCGGAAGCCGAAGCGATCGAAGCCCTCTGCCGAAAAATGCGCGGAGCGATCGAAAAGCGGGAGTCCGAAAACGTTCAAAACCTGAAATACGAACTGAATGCGATGACGACCCGACTCGCGGAACGCGTCATCGCCGAGGCGCTCGGAAAAAAATAAACTGTTATACCTGAGCTTGATTGAGCAGAAATGGCTGTTTCCGAAGACTGGCGACATCGAGAGTACTTTTTACGATGTCACTCGAATCGTGCGCGTAACTAGAGCGGTGGAGTCTAGGGTTAAACGAGCTTTTGAATTGCGGTAAGAATGGCAATCGAAGCTGCGAGCATTGTTCCCATCCTCACCGTTAGCTTCGATTCGACGAGAGCAAGTTTGGTATCGAGCTGGGCCACAGAGTAATCGAGTTTCGATTCGATTTGAGAAAATCGATGACTTATTCTCGAATCGAGTTCCTGGAGATCCTGTTTTGAGGCTAATTTCTCATCCATAATTTCAACCAAGATCTTAACCGAGGTTTCTGCCTGATCTCGGGAAAATCCTACTTCCTCAAGAATCTTAGCATATTTTAGCGTGTTAAACATAAGCCCTCCTTTGCCGCGAATTATGCAAGGGAGATTCCGGAAATTCGCCAATGATTTTAGCAGACATCAGACTCCAGCGATCGAAACGGTGACGCTTCAACTCGTTTCCGGTCTGCGCCGTTTCGATTTCGTATAGTCTTGCGATCAACGACTGCGCGGATGTTTAGAGATTTTCGGCATTACCGCACCATACAGAACTTTTCGCTGACTTTATTATCATGCAATTTGCAGAACATCGCCCAAGTCTCGAACGTGATGCCGGGTCCTCGGGAACGCGCGATCCTTTCTGATAGCCGCACGAGCTCCGGGCGACAAATATCGCCTGCACGCGCACCTGGAACGCGTACGTAAATGGTACTCA
>JBBQMV010000332.1:0-3050 GCA_038329315.1 Bdellovibrionia bacterium
TAATCCGCGATCGTAGAAATTACATACGCGGCGTACCGCTCTTTCAAGAAGCGGCTCATCAGAAAGCCGCCATCCAATCTCAAAATAGTCGAAATGGAAGCGACGCGTTCGGGTACGAAGTCAGGATGCAGCGACTCGAACTCGGAATCAGCCAACGACGATTTTCGACCGTCGCGGGATTTCGCCAGTCTCATCTCAGCGACATCGAACGCGGGCTACACCAGCCAAACGCGAAAACACGAAAAAAAATAGAGATCTCTTTCCAAACCTTCGCCGATATCGGAAAAAAATCCGATCACGTCTAAAAGCTGATGGAATAAACGACGCGGGCGGTACCCTTTTCAGCGGAGTTCAAGAGGGCAGAGACATTCGACGTAATCGGCTGCGCGATGAGTGCACATCCGTTATCGCCGCCGCAGACTTCGCCCGCGTGATTGTAAGCGATCGTCGCCCGCGTTCCGAGAGTCCCGATCGGTGCCGTAAGTTCCGCTACGTGGTCTTTGATCATGATCTTAGATTCGACACGCGTATCGAAAACGTGAAACGCCATCGAGCGGCCGGTGTAGAGCGAGGCGGACAAAACGGCGATCGCAATGGGCTCCCGAGGGAGATCGCTTCGAGTTTGCGCATACTTCGTGATCTTATCGCCTTCTTCCTTCAGGCGAATGTTCGACATCGTGTTGAAGGCCCGCTTCGCGAAGTCCTTCATGACCGCGAAGCGGCCTTTCTCTTCGTAAGTTTCCGTCAGGCCGGCGTTCGCACGCGCTTCGTCCGTATCGAACCGAGTTTCGTATTCGGTGCGCATCGCGCGCGAGGCGCTTTTATCAAACACTTCGTCGTTGATCGTGCGTTCAGACGTCCGGCTCGTGCAGGAAAGGTAAGATTGGTTTGCGCGGACCCCGTTCTGGGCCCAGTCCGGGCGGAGGGCCGCCGCGTTCACGCCTGGACGGTCCGAAGCCGCACGGGCACTGGAGATCGCCAGAACCATCGCGAGAATAGAATAGACATGACGGTACGTTTTCACCCTGTAAGGCCCCCAAGCTCTAGAAGAGCAACGGATATGCCACCGACGGTAACCAGACGACCCAATAAGATCAATGGGTTACCAAGGTTTCAGACCCCGCTCCGGGACTCGAGCGTGGAAAAAATACACGCTCCGACCCAGAATTGACGCTATATGTCGTTTTGGGGGCGGTTTCCACCGCAAATCCGTCAGCTAGACGGTGGTGATTCCCATGCCAATAAAGGCGAGCCAGAGCATGAAACCCGATACGACGGGGATGGCGAAGTTATCGTCCACTTCCATCGGAAGGAGTTCGGCTCCCCCGCCGGCGATTCCGCCGATGACCGAGAGGATCAAGAGATGCTCAAATTTGAGCTCCATGAACTGGGTCGAGTTCATAAATTGGAGAAAGAGAAACGCAACGCCAGCACAAGCAATCATCCCCGCCGCCGTCCCGATCAGCGATTTGCCGTTCGAGAAGCGGACTGAGCGATCGCCGTACAGAATGCCGAAAAGGGAGGCGATCGGGTCGCCGACCGCGAGAAACGCGATCGAAAGGGCCGCGATCGGCTTCGGGAAAATCCCGACCGCGATCAGCGAAGAAGCAATGTAGTACGGCGTGCCCGTGTAGCTGTTCACTTCGCAAGACCGCATGAGCGGCCCCCAAAACCGGACGACCAGTTCGTTAATGGCCGGAATCCGTAGGCGTGCCGTTTCGCCGACTAGACAGAGCGCGAGAAAAGCACCCAGGATGAGAACGCCTTGGCTCCGAGTTAGGCCGGCCATGTAGACGCCAACCATAAAAAGACCCATCAACATGTGCCAAAGCTTGCGCATGAGGTGGAGATCGGATCGCAGCCGAAGGTCGAAAACCTTAGCGATGCTGGAGACCGTTTCTGCTGCGTTGCGTTGTTCCATCATGTGTTCGTTTTTCTATTATCGCTTTCTTAGAGGGCTGCAACCACAGAAACCAAGGAGGCAAGCGCCTCTCCCGCCTATACACAGTGCGCATTATGAACACGCCGCATTGTTTTATAATCTTCGATAATCCGGCAGGACCTCGTACTCTTATATAGAGAGGACCAGATCGATTCCATGGAAGGCCACCCATCTCTCTTAGGAGAGACTCGACTCCCAACAACGCGACGTGTGCGACAGATTTGGGCTATCGGCGGCGGCAAAGGCGGCGTTGGCAAGAGTCTCTTGTCTTCAAGCTTGGCCATCTCGCTTTCGCGAACGGGCCACAAAGTCCTCGCGGTCGATCTTGATCTCGGCGGCGCGAATCTCCACACCACTCTCGGCGTTGATCTTCCACGCCAGACGTTGAACGATTTTTTTTCCGAACGCGTGAGCCAGATCTCCGCGTGCATTTCGCCAACGAGTATTCCGAATCTCGAATTCATCAGCGGCGCTCAGGATTCCGTTTCTATCGCGAACGTTCCCGATAATCAAAAAGCGCGTTTCATGCAAGCGATCCGCGAAGTCGATGCCGACTACGTGATTTTCGATCTCGGCGCCGGTACCGCTTCGCATACGCTCGACTTCTTTCTGGCCTCGGACATCAACCTCATCACGCTTCTTCCGGAACCGACGTCGATCGAGAACGGCTATCGATTTCTGAAGAGCGCGTACTTCCGACGCCTCTGGCTAAACCCGCGCCTTCACTCGATGCGCCAATGGATCGAGATCGCGATGGACGCGAAAAACAACGAAGGTATTCGTTCGCCTTCCGATCTTTTCCGCGCAGCCACCCGGGATAATCCAGAACTCTCGGCAATCCTGAAAGCCGAGATCGAACGTTTCCGACCGAAACTCATCCTGAACCAAGTTCGTACTCACTCCGATATCGAAATCGGTTTCTCAGTGAAGACGGTCTGTAAGAAATACTTCGGAATCGAAATGGACTACCTCGGCTACCTCGACTACGACTCGGCGGTCTGGCAAGCGATCCGCCGAAAACGTCCGGTGATGCTCGAGTTCCCGAACTCAAAACTCGTGACCTCGATCGATCGACTGGTCGACTACCTTCTCAAAAAACACGCTGATC
>JBBQMV010000333.1:0-3022 GCA_038329315.1 Bdellovibrionia bacterium
CTTTGAGTGGGAAGGATCGTCTCGGCATCGGATGAGACCGTTACCCTAGATACCGGGGGAATCGACCACGAATACCTGAAATCGGTCCCGATGAGTCCGATCTGCCGAATCATGGGAATTTGCATGAGTTGTGACCGAACATCGAGCTCCAGAAATTTCTTGTCCCGCGTTCCGAAATACTCCAGTTGCCTCCCGGAGCGCTGTATCGCGGCCGAAATATTTTCGAGACGATTGACGAGCTCGGACTTCACGGAAGCGGTTTCGAGATCGACGAGTTTTCGCAAATGCTTAAACTCCTCATCGAGGAATACTTGCCACAAGCCTAGGGTCACAAAGACGACTCCGGCAGTCACCAGCATCGGCGTGATCCGGTAAAACTCTTCGGAGTCACCGAGGAGACGCCGGATCGCCGAAGCAATCAAATGAGTGCCCGCGAAACTAACGGCGACGGCCGTCGGAAGCGGCATAAAGTGGATAATGCCGGAATCTCGCATCGCCGCCACGTCGAAAATGCTCCCCGTAATCTTGATGAAACCTAAACCCGCGGCGAGGGCCCCGAGCGTTCCCGTCATGACCAACGTTTTTCCTCGCGATTTTCGATCCGAAAGCAAAAGGAGGCCAAGCCCGCACGCCGCCAAGCTCAAGGCCGTATTTAACGACATTTCGGAGGGATATCGAAAATCGAGCGGTATCGTTTTTTGGAACGGCTCTCCGATACTCTGGGCAGTTACGAAAAAATCGTGGAAAAGAGGCGCCGCCCCGATCAAAAAAACGAGAGCGCCGAATGTTCGCGAAAGGCGCGGTGCTCCCGCATTCCGAAATAGTATCGAAAGTCCGATGAGTACGAGTCCGAGCGCGGTGTTGAAGTGCACGGGCAGCCAAAGCGCGAAAAAGCCGGCCGCTGCGTCCGCTTGAAGGGTCCGGCCGAATAGAACCGGAATTCCGAGAGCGAATACCGATAGCCCGCTAGCGACCGAAAATGGTTTTCGCAGTCGTCTTAAGAGTGGGTACGCCGGAAAAGACTTCATCAGTTACTTAACGGACGTTTTAGCCAAAAAATAAGGCAGGAAAAAATACCGTCATAAAATTGACGTATTTCTTGGCACCTATCGCGGACCTGATCTTCAGGACCCGATCAACTATACCGATCGGCCCCTTGGCGATCTCGATCCAATCTTTAAGGATACTACCCATGTCGGAGAGTCTGCTCGATTCTGAAATGTTAAACTCCTACCGAGAGCTCGCATCTCTCGAAGATCCTGATTTTTTCAAAACCTACCTGAGCACTTTTCTCGCCGCTCTCCCTACCCTCGTCGACGCAATTTTAGCCTCGATCGATTCATCAAACGCCGAACAGCTTGTCCGAGCGGCCCACGCCATAAAATCGAGCTGCCTGAATGTCGGAGCGTCGGATATCGTCGAACGCTGCGCGAAAATCGAGGCTATCGGAAAATGCGGGACGGTTTCGGGCGCAGGTCCGCTTGCGATCGAAGTCGTAGCACTCGTTCGTCGGCTCACGGAAGAAGTGCACAGCCTACCGGAATTTCGAGATTAGATCGGTCTACGGTGCTTTCGCTTCGCCCGCGATCGCCTGTCCGAACTTCAGCGTGAGCGCGAACACGTCGTCGATCTTTGTCATGGGAAGCGTCGCCGAGCGATCGAAAACATCGTGATAGGCCTTAATTCCACCCATCGTATACATGAAGAACGCCGGGACGCCGTGTTCCGTAAAGTAGTAATGGTCACTATTCGCGGCTTTTCCACGCGAGCCGATTTGGACGAGGTAGTGACCTTCGTCGTTAATCTTCCGGAGCGTAGAAAACTCATTCGGGAATTCCGTCGCGTTCACGATCATCGCACCCTGTTCGCCGGTCCCCTCCAGATCGAAGTTCATCACGAAACGGACCTTTTTCAGGTCGATGAGTGGATGCTCGACGAAAAATTTCGATCCGATCAGCCCCGCTTCTTCACCCGCGAAGAAAATAAACGCAATCGAGTATGGCTGAGGATGGGCTTGGTAGTATTTCGCAAGCGTGAGGAGAAGGGAATCTCCGCTCGCATTATCATTCGCGCCCGGGAAGTAGGTCTTATCGCCCATGCCGCCCAAGTGGTCGTAATGGGCAGTGAAGATGAAGTACTTGTCCGGCTGAACCGTACCGCGCACGACGGCCGCGATATTATTCGCCCGATAGTGCGGAACGAATTTCGTTTCGATATCGAACGCGAATTTTGTCAGGGGTTCTTTAAACTTCGCGCGATCGACGTAAATCGCATTCGTCTTCATCTGCTGACTTTCGACCGACCACGTAAGCTTATCTTTAAGCTTAATTGTGACGTCCCCGGCGGCGTTCGTGAACGTCGACGCGTCTTTCGCGACGAGGTCGCCTGTTTGGATGCCTCCGGCGGTTCCTTCATCGACGATGTAGTCGACGCCCGGCACGAGCAGTTTATCGTTCAGCCGGACATCCATCCGACCCGGAAACGTGACGACTGGATACTCGAACGGTTGACGAAAGTTCTTTCCGTCGAGCGGTGCGAGTCCGAGATCGGTGACCGCTTGCTCGAGGTAGTCCGCAGCCTTTTCCATTCCGTGCTTCGTGTAGCCCCGGCCCCAATAATAACGGGAAGCTAACGTCTTCACGATCGCCTTCGCTTCGTCGTGAACATGAGGAACGTCCTCCGCGCGCGAAATGACGGCCACCGCGAAAATAAAGATAAAGGCGAACCAAGCGGCGCTAAATTTCATCTGTCGTTTATCTGGTGACGAACGACCCAAGTCAATGGGGCGCACCAAAGGTGAGTCTCGTCTATCCATCGAGTCGAATCTGCCCTACGCTCATTTCATGAACGCGAGTCCAAACCAGCCATCAAAAATTCAGATCTACCGGGTCCTCTGGGGGGCGCTTCTCGGGTCCCAGTTCATGTACGCATTCGTGAACTTTAGCGTCGTAAAGACTCCCGCCGGTGACGAACCCCTGCGCTGGATTCCGTCTGTGAACGTACCGATCGAATCCGCGCTCAC
>JBBQMV010000334.1:0-3014 GCA_038329315.1 Bdellovibrionia bacterium
CCGCGGAATGAGAATGTGGCCGGCAGCGAACTGCGGTTCGAGTTCGACTTCGCGGATCCCGAGATTCTCGCGAGAAAGGATACTCAGGAGCGCCTCTCGCTCGTGCTCACGGATACGCCCTTCGATGACGAGCGAGAACGGAGTCTCGGCGACGTCGGAGTTTGCCGCGGGCGCGAGGTGATCAGAGTAGTTTCGGACGGCGGCCATCGGCGGAGTCGTCGAAAGCGCGCCGGCGATGGCGGCGCCGACAGCGGTGCCTACCAGTTTCGGAATTTCTCGCGACGCTTCCATCGGGGGTTCGTCGAGCGCGATTTCATCGGGTGCGATCTCACCATCGGGTGTTAGATCGGCGGCCATCTCCGTACCCGCCGCGGCCGCGAGCGTATCGCCACCGACCGGTGGAAGGTTCGCGATCGGATCGAGGAGCGCGGCTTCCTCACCGATTCCGGTGAGCGATTCCGCCGGCGCGTTCGGATCGGCAGAAAAGGTAAAGGAAGAGGAATCGCCGGAGCCGAGTTCGGTCGAAGTCGGGCTCATCGGGCTTAAGAGATCGTCCATGCCCTCGAGTGCGGAAGGCGCGTCGGCATTGTCGAGGGTCGTGGCGAACTGGCTATCGTCCGACGGCGCCATATCGCCGATCGCGGTCAAGTCCCCGGTTTTCTTCTCGTTCGGATCATCCGTCACGCGCGCGCACCTCCCTTTAAAGTGTGCGCTGACTCAGGAGGTCTTTCAAGACTGATCGTGTGCCGCCCTCTGGACGAGTCGGCGGAGGAGTTCGGTGAGTTCTGTCCGGGTTTTGAGGCGGAATTTTGCGGCAGTTTTCTTCGGGTGGGAGCCGACTTTCACCGAAATCAAGGTTTTCAGCCCGAGACGAAAAACATCCTCATCGGTGGTGTCGTCGCCCGCGAAAAGCGCGGAAGTCGAACCAGTAGCCCGCATGAGTTTCTGCAGAGCGCCCCCTTTATGAGCAGCTCTCGCCGGTACGAGATTTAAGACGAAAACCCCGCGCACGACGCGTGGCTCCGGAGTTAGAGTTTTCGCCCAGGCCTGAAGCGCCTTTTCGGTCCGGGCGGGGGTGGGGGCGGTTCGAAAATGGGCGGAGAGAGAATAGCGTTTATCTTCGATGACGACGTCGCGAAGGTCGGGATGAGTTCGGGTTGCCTCCCGAAGCGAGCGGATCCATTTCCGAAGGGCGCGTTCCCACGCCACCGTTCCGCGGTCGAGACTTTTTCCATCGCGAGATTCCATTTCGAAACCGTGGTTGCCGGCGAGGTGAAGCGGCGGAAGGCCTCGAGTCTTCGTTTTCAAATCGGTGAGTGAGCGCCCAGAAATGATCGCGACGGGATAGGCCCGCGCTAGTCGCGCCAAAAGTTCGGCTTGGATTTTAGACAGATGGACTTCGGATGGATTTTCGCGGAAACCCACGAGAGTGCCGTCGAAATCGAACGCGAGAAGCGGAAGTCCCTTTTGTTTATGTAGCGCACTGAGAATTTTTTCGATGCGCGGATTTCTGCGTTTTTTCATCGGGGACTGAAGTTGGCGTTTACCCGGTCCGAGCGGCTTTTTCGAATTTCTGCGAGTCGGCGATTTCGGGCGGCGTCGATGAGCATACGCCCGGCCCAGCGGTAGACATTAAATTCTTGGACATAGGCCCGCATGGATCGCATTCGGAGTCGGCGTTCATCGGCCGTTGTCGACAGCGCGAGCCGAATCGCATCCGCGCACTGGTCGACATCGTAAGGATTTACGACGAGCGCTTCTGGAAGTTCCCGGGCAGCCCCGGCGAATTGGCTGAGGATCAAGACGCCGTCCTCGTCGTCACGGGCTCCGATGAATTCCTTCGCGACGAGATTCATCCCGTCATGCAGGCTCGTTACGAGGCAGACCTCGGAGGCTCGGAAATATTCGAAAATTTCTTGGGGCTCGTGGTGACGGTCGAGAAGAATAATCGGCGGTACGCCTTTTCCGACGAATTTCGCGTTGATTCGTGCGGTCTCGGAGTGGACTTGTTCGACGAACTGCCGGTACTGGATAATGCTCGAGCGGGTCGGGGCGCCGATTTGAATGAGCGAGAAGCGCCCTTGAAAAGTCGGGTTCATCTCGAGAAAACGTTCGACGCCATTAAAGCGTTCCAGAATTCCTTTGGTGTAGTCGAGCCGGTCGACTCCGATCGCTAGCAGTGTGTCCTGAGGAAGACCGTGGCGTTCACGCACGAGCTTCCTTGAGCTTTCGACATTCGCGACCTCTTCGAGGCGACGAGGCGGCCAGTCGATCGAAATCGGGTAGGGGTTCACCTTCGTGATCGCGCCACCATGAGAGACCGTCATCGTCTCCCGCTCGATCCGCGCTTCAAGGTAGCGGTCTACCGAGTCGAGAAAATTATGGCAGTGAAAGCCGGTGTGGAAACCGAGGATGCTGCTCCCAAGAAGCCCCGCGAGAATCTCTTCGCGCCAAGGGCAGATTCCGAATGCTTCCGAGTTCGGCCAGGGAATGTGCCAGAAAGTAATGATCGTCGCTTCAGGAAGACGCTCACGCACCATCCTCGGTAAAAGGGCGAGGTGGTAATCTTGGATGAGGATGACTGGATTTTTTGTCTTCGCTTCTTCGACAACCGCATCAGCAAAGAGGGCGTTCACGCGTTTGTACTGATCGAAATCCTCTGATCGGAAGGTCGGACGTGTGTGGGCGATATGGCAGAGTGGCCAGAGACCTTCGTTTGCGAAGCCGTAGTAGTACCCCTTCTCTTCCTCGGGCGTGAGCCATACGCGACGAATTTGATACGTTGGATTTTTCGGTGGAACTTGAACGTGATCGTGAGCGTCGACTGTTTCGTGGTCGGCACTTCCGGATCCGTGCGCAATCCAGGTTCCTGAACACGCACGCATGATCGGTTCCAGTGCCGTCACGAGGCCGCTAGCGGGGACTTGGACCTGGATCTGATCGCCGACGCGAGAGTGGATGTAAGGTTCGCGGTTCGAGACGATGAGGATTTCTTCGCCTGCGAGTTCTTTATG
>JBBQMV010000335.1:0-3012 GCA_038329315.1 Bdellovibrionia bacterium
CGCCATGACCGCCGCCGTTTCCACGACCGCCGCCTTGACCACCACCGAAGCCACCGCGTCCGCCACCTTGCCCCTGGCCTCCGCCTTGCCCGCGACGACCGAAGCTGCTGCGTCCGCCGCCGCCACCGTTAGAATTTCCAATCGATTTAGGTGGAGCGATCGGTTCCGGGCGATTCGCCGGCGGTGGCGCCACTTGGGCGACGGCGACTTGGGTGCCGCCGCGCTTGAGCAGGCGATAAATTTCTTCCCACTGCTTGCGGTCTTCCGGAGTGACGAACGAAACGGCTTTTCCCGTTGCGCCCGCGCGGCCGGTACGGCCGATGCGGTGGATGTAATCTTCCGGAACTTGTGGAAGATCGAAGTTAATGACGTGGGCGATATCGTTCACATCGATTCCGCGAGCTGCGATATCGGTCGCGACGAGGACGCGAATCTTTCCTTGGCGGAAAGAGTCCATCGCCGTCGTGCGCTGGGCTTGGGAACGTCCGCCGTGAATCCGGCCGACGTCGACTCCGTAAGAGAGGAGGTAACGTGCGACGCGGTCCGTGCGGGACTGCGTGCGAGCGAAGACGAGAACCGAACCTTCGCGAGCGTGTAGTTCGTCGAGGAGAGCTTCGTTCTTCTGCGCGACGGTCGTCTTAATGATCGACTGATCGACCTTCGGAGCCGCGGTCGAAACCGCACCGATGGTGACGCGTTCGGGATTACGAAGGTACTTCTTAGCTAACCCGTCCATTTCGCCGGCCCAGGTCGCCGTGAAGAACAGCGTCTGACGGGTCGTCGGAAGGTGGCGAACGATCGCGTTTAACTGAGGAGCGAAGCCCATGTCGAGCATCCGGTCCGCTTCGTCGAGCACGAGAATTTCGGTCGTGCGCAGATCGACGGTGCGGCGTTGGATGTGATCGACGAGCCGGCCCGGCGTCGCGATGATCAAGCGGGGTTTCCGCGCGAGACCGCGAACCTGAGGCGACATCGCTACTCCGCCAATCAGGATCACGCCATGCATACCGGGCGAGAACTGGGTGAGTTCCTTCCAGAAATCATCGATCTGAAGCGCGAGTTCGCGCGTCGGCACGAGGACGAGCGCGGTTTTGCCTGGAGACTGGGAAAGGGTGACGAGCATCGGAATCGAGAACGCGGCCGTTTTACCGGTTCCGGTTTGAGCGACGCCGATCAAATCGCGCTTCGTGAGTGCGACCGGAATTGCCTTTGCTTGAATCGGTGTTGGCTTCGTGTAGCCGAGAGCGGTGATCGCTTTTTCGACGTTCGCGGGAAGTTTTAATTCGGAGAAGGCCGTCATCGGAGCGACCGACAGCGATTCTTCGAGAACCGAAGACATCGGAGCGGCGGCCGGACGTGGCGAATGGCGGGGAGACGAAACCGCGCCGGAGCGGGGTTTGTTTGGAGTAATAGACATAGACGTAAATTCCTTTCGGGAATTTGCGAAGGTTAGCGCGCGCCTGAGGGAGCGAGATACCGTCGGGGGAAGCCTGCGGGTTCAAAGCTCTCGAGACATTCGAAGAGTTGAACGGTGAGCAGGATTCTCGCACACGACTCGAAAAGAAATTCACTGACTCAAAAGATACGAACCGTCAGGGAGTTTTTAAAAGAGAAGATCAAAGAAACAGAAGAGAGTGCGAGAGAAAAGAACTTTAAAATAAAGGCCCGTTTCACAATGTGAAACGGGCCCCAAAAATAGACTAGGAAGTAATCTTAGTAGCGTCCGCCGCGGCCACCGCCGCCGCCGCCGCCGAATCCACCACGGCCGCCGCCGCCGCCGCCGCGATCTTCGCGTGGAGCCATTGGCTTAGCTTCGTTGACAGTCATCGCGCGGCCGGCATAGTCGGCGCCGTTGAACTTCGTGATCGCTTCAGCTGCTTCAGCATCGGTCGACATTTCGACGAATCCGAAACCCTTAGAGCGGCCGGTTTCGCGATCGGTGATGATTTTCGCCGAGGCCACGGTTCCGCATTGCGAAAACGCTTCGGTGAGTTCCGCTTCGGTCGCGGAGAAAGGAAGATTACCAACATACAGTTTATTACCCATGAAACCTCCTAAAGGCTGGGAGCCACTTCAAGAGAACATGGGCACTGTGCCCGAAGACTCGAAAGAAGAAGCAGTGATTGACTCTAACGAGTATGAGGCTAGCACATGTATTTGCCGACAGGTATCGGAATCTCTGACTTATTGACGCCCCGCTAGTGGCGCAGAGGATAGGGAGGCCTTTTTAACTTTCGGACCATCCGCCGAAACGAGGGGCCAGGCATCCTTTCCAGAAGGATTACCTGTGCTTGGGAGCGTCCATTCAGCCCCGGGTTTAGGCTCGATTTTCCTTCCGTGAGCCTGGGAGTGGTGACGCGTGAATTCGGCGCCGAAGAGGAGAATCGCCGACGAATAGTAGGCCCAAACGAGAATAATGATCCCCGCCCCGGCAGCCCCGTAAGTCGTCGCGATAGCACTTTTACCGAGGTAAAGGCCGATCCCGAGCTTGCCCAAGGTAAAAAGCAGCGCCGTGAGGATGGCCCCGAACCTGACGTCCCGCCAACCGAGTTTTACGTCCGGCAGAATCTTATAAATCGCTCCGAAAAGGAGCGTGACCAGCGCGAATGAAAAGCCCGAGTTCAACCACTGCCAAAGAGACGGGCCGCCGAGAAACCGCGTATGGGCGAATTCGCCGAATGCGGCGAGGACCGCGGTCAGCAAAAGCGAAATCAACATCAAGAATGAGATGACCAGAATCATGGCGAAAGAAAGGAGGCGTTGCCGAAGAAGGGTCACGAAACTTCGACCCGGGATGGGGCGAACTTTCCAAATCGCATTCAGAGATTCTTGGAGCTGAGCGAAGACGGACGTCGCACCGATCAGAAGTACCAACGCGCCGGTGATTCCTGCGATTAAACTCCCTTTTTGAAGTGCCGTTGCCCCAAGCATTTTTTCGATCGCGTATGCGCCGTTTTCGCCGAGGAGGCCCGTGAGTGCATTTATGATTTCACCTTTCAGCGCGCCCGCACC
>JBBQMV010000336.1:0-2995 GCA_038329315.1 Bdellovibrionia bacterium
GGCTTCCGTCACGCGCCATCTGACCTTCGAAGTGCACGGCACCCAGCTTCTCCTTCCTTCGGAAGAAGAAACGATCAACATCACGGTCGATGCTGACATGAATGCGATCTCCCCAAACGGAGTTCACAACCGTTACCAAGCCTCGGTTACCCCAGGCGCGGCCGGATTCAGCAAGACTCTCGGCGGCGTGAACTATTCGGAATCTTCGGCTGCCGTCATTCTGACGGCGATCGGACGTAACCGGATCGAAGCCGATCGCGATCTCCTCAAAAAGATCGTTCTTTCGGACAACGGCGGAAGCGGAATCGAAGCCCAAATCCAAATGGCAGAGCAAATGCAAGAACTGACGGGTCTCGGCGCCGAAGGAAACTTCGCCATTCGTTACCAGCTCAAAGTCTGCAAGCCAGGCTTTGTCTCGCGTAAACTCGGAACCTGCGTAGGTTACGACAATATGGGCACTCCGGGCGCGGTCATTGCGACTTCGAACGTTCAAACGATCAAAATCCCGGCTGCCAGCCTCTCGAACGGTAACCACTACAAGTTGGAAGTTGTTCTCGATTTTACGAGCAACCACTACTACAGCGGCGTTACCAACAAGAAGACGTCGGACGACATCACCCGCGGTAAATAATCCGCGTCGGTCTAAACTCGAAACCGGGTCGGCCCTGCCGGCCCGGTTTTTTTTTGCCCTTGGTCTCACCGCCGTGAGACATCCAAGGAATGAATCCTTCGCTGAAACGCGCTGCTCGGTCCGCCGTCACTCTGCTTCGCTCCGAACGCGGTCGCTTGGTCCTGGCCGAAAGCTGCACCGGTGGCGCGATCGCTTCTCTCCTCACCGCGATTCCCGACGTTTCGCAGTCCTTCTGCGGTTCCTCCGTCGTTTACCGAGAAGCTTCGAAACAAGCCTGGCTCGGTGTCCGCGCGGCGGATTTGAAACGTTACTCCGCGGTTAGTCGCGAGGTTGCCGAAGCGATGGTCCGGGGTGTTTTGAAAAAAACTCCGGAAGCGACGATCGCGGGTTCGGTCACGGGTTACCTCGGACCGACGGGAGTCAACATTGGCCTCGTCTATCTCTCGGTCCTTCGGCGCGGAGAACGGTCTCCGACGACGCTGCGGCTGGAGATTGGAAACGTACTCGGCGGTCCAGAACAGGCGCGCGAAGTTCGGCGTGAGATCGCGACGGGAAAGTTTTTCGAACTCCTGCTGGCGCTCCTGAAGTCGAACCGGAAAACCGGGAAGCGCGCGAAACTTTAAACGGGGCAGCAATTCACGACGCGGAAAAACGCCGGAATACGGTGTGACGCATTAAAAATGCATTGCATTATGTTATTGAAATCATTCATTCTTTTTTGGACTTGCGCCGAACCTACGCAAACGACCTCCCTATCCACTGCGAACCTGATTTTCGGTACGCTCCTCGCTCTTCTCACTCCATACTCGCTTCATAACGAATCCTTTCCTGAAGCAATAAAAGTGAGTCCGGGACAGATAACGAAGCGGTCCCGAGTTTGAAGAGCGGAAGTAGTCGAAGTCCGCTCCTCATAAACGAAACGAAAATGCAGGAGAGGGAACCTGAAAAGGAAGTCTACACATGGCCAATACTGATAACGCTGTCGTCCGGAATACTGATGCTACCCAAAAAAACAAAGCCCTCGAACTCGCCGTCCAAGCGATTGAAAAGCAGTTCGGAAAAGGTTCGATCATGCGTCTCGGCGAAGGTGAAAACCTCGCTCACGACGTTCCAGTCGTTCCGACGGGATGCCTGAGTCTCGACCTCGCGCTCGGCATCGGCGGCTACCCACGTGGCCGGATCATGGAAATTTATGGACCGGAATCTTCCGGTAAAACGACGCTCACGCTTCACGCGATCGCCGAATGCCAAAAACAAGGTGGCGTAGCTGCCTTCATCGACGCCGAACACGCGCTCGACGTCACTTACGCACGCAAACTCGGCGTTCGTACCGATGACCTCCTCATCTCTCAGCCGGACACCGGCGAGCAGGCGCTTGAAATCGCCGACATGCTCGTACGTTCGGGTTCGGTGGATTTGCTGATTGTCGACTCCGTCGCGGCCCTCGTGCCCCGCGCGGAAATCGAAGGCGAAATGGGCGATGCGCACATGGGTCTTCAGGCTCGCCTGATGTCCCAAGCGCTTCGGAAACTCACCGGAACGATTAACCGTTCGAAAACGCTCGTCATCTTCATTAACCAAATCCGGATGAAGATCGGCGTGATGTTCGGTAATCCAGAAACGACGACCGGCGGTAACGCGCTGAAGTTCTACTCGTCGCTTCGCCTCGATATCCGCCGCATCGGCGCGATCAAGGACGGAGAAAATGTCATCGGGAACCGCACCCGCGTGAAGGTCGTGAAAAACAAGCTCGCGCCTCCATTTAAGGAAGTCGAATTCGACATCCTTTACGGCGAGGGGATTTCGAAAGAGGGCGACCTCATCGATCTTGCTTCGTCGATGAACGTCGTCGAGAAGTCCGGGACCTGGTACTCCTATAAGGATGAACGCCTCGGACAAGGCCGCGATGCCGCCCGCACGTTCCTGAAGGAACGCCCGGAGATGGTCGCGGAAATCCGCAAGCTCGTCCTCGAGAAGGCCGGCATCGGCGCGAAGCCGAAGACTGCGGAAGAAACTGCAGCGGCAGCAGCGCCCGCGAACGGAACGAAAATGGTTCCGGCTCCGACGTCGATGAAGGCCGTCACCGGCTCCGCTTCGACGGCTGATCTCGCTTCGGCTAAGGCGAAAGCCATGGCCGCCGCTTCGAAAGCCGCTCAAGCGACTTCGAAGAAGTAACCCTTCTCTAATCCTTCTCTGTGGTAAACACCGCGTCGCGAGTTTGAACCTTGGAAACCCTATAAAACCCCGGCTGTCGAATCGACAGCCGGGGTTTTCCTTTTCCGGCGCGGCTGAAGTACTCTTTCTAACCCCACCCTTCCCGCCGGAGAATCTCGATGACGACCACCCCCTCGACGCCCACCAAAG
>JBBQMV010000337.1:0-2981 GCA_038329315.1 Bdellovibrionia bacterium
TTCGCCTTCGAGCCGCTTCCAGAAGTCCTTCATTTTACGCTTATCTTTTAAACGCGCCATGATGGTCCCGTTATTCGGGCTATGGATCTGAGTGAAGGTGTATTGGATTTCGTCGCCAAACTTACGAAGAAGCCGCGTCTCCACTTCTTCGACTTCGCTGTCCATCTGGCGAACGAGCGTGTTCCCCTGCGTGCTCATCCCGAGATTTACCCAGTCGGTGTCCGGCGTCCCGAGGACCTCCTTCGGAAGGGTCGGAAGCGCGAACGTGAAAAGCAATACGAGGGCAGCGAAGATTCCAAGCGCCGTCCCAGCCTGCAGCTTGCGCGATTCGACGAATCGGCCGAGGCCGCGGCGGTAAAGTCCTTCGAGCGCTTTCAACTTCCCCTCGATCGGCGAATGACCGATATCGGCCTTCGGATTCTTCGCATTCTTGATGAGGTGGAGACGTACCGTCGGCACGAGTAAGAGTGCGACAAAAGCCGAGAAGCCGTGCGAAAAAATCACCGTCTTCGCAAGGTCACCCAGAACCGCGTACGAAAGGTCCGACGTGAATGCGAGCGGCGCGAAGACGACGAGCGACGCGATCGTCGAGGCGACGACAGCGAGTCGAACTTCCTTCACGGCCGTGAGTACGATCCGAAGCTTGCCCTCAAAATCCTTCGGAACGTCTTCCTTTTCGATGTGTCGGAAAATATTTTCGAGCACGACGACCGACGCATCGACGTTCATTCCCGATGCGAGCGCGAGGCCACCCAAGGAAATCAGATTCAAATTCATGCCCGAAAATTTCATCAGGATGAAGGCGAGCACCATCGAAAGCGGTATTTCGATCGCGGCCGTCACCACGTTCCGGAAACTACCGATAAAGAGGAATAAAATAAACACGGCGAGTAGCGAGCCGATCAGGACTTCGTGGAAAACGTTTTCGATCGCGCCGCGGATGAACTCCGAAGGGTCGACGAGGATCTTATATTTCACGTCCTTAGGCAGCAGCGGCTGAACGCGCGCAATGAGGTCGAGGATGTCCTCGCTCATTTTCTTCACGTTTCCGCCCGGCTTCGGGGAAGACCAGAGGATCAAGCTCGGCGATCCGCTCGTCTTCATGATGTGGGTATTTCCCTCATCGACGCGGTAGTCGATTTTCGCAATATCCCCAAGCAGCAGGCTCTGACCGGTCGGCGAAGTGACCCGAAGGGTCGCGAGATCCTCGACCTTGATATTCGGCTTCCGAACGACGATCGGATAGTTCTGATCCCCGATCGTGACGGAACCGGCACCGAAGCCTACGGTCTTCTCCTGAACCGCGGTCTGGATCATCGCGGGGGTCAGTTGGAGGGACGCCATCCGCGACGGATCGAGTTCGATTACGATCTTCTTGTGGGTCGGGTTCCAGAGCTCGGCGTCCTTCGCATCTTCAATCTGGGAAAGACGCGGCGTCAGCAGAGGCTCGATGTCGTGATAAACGGCATCGAGCGAACGGGTTTCGCTGTAAAAGCTCGCCGCAAAGAATCCGCTGTTCTGAGAACGGATATAGATATTCAAACTATCGCGCATCTCCTTAGGATACGACGCGATCGTCGCGTTCATCAGGTTCGTCGCCTCGCGAAGCGCTTCTTGCGGGTCGGAGCCCCATTGGAACTCGACGTCGTAGCTGGCGCTCGCGTTGTGGTAGTCGGCGAGAAGCTTTTCGACTCGGAGACCCGCGGAGTTGATTCCGCGTAGCCGCGCCTCGATCGTTCCGCCGTAACTGGCCTTGAAGTCCTCCTGGTCCATGCTTCCGTAACCGAGGTTGACGAAAACGTGGGGCTTGGCGGAGTTCGGAAAGAGCGAAACCGGCAGGCGCGTGCCCATCCAGACCCCGAAGAGGGCCAGAACGAGAAGACTCAGGTAAACTCGCATCGGGGACGAGTAGAGTGCCTTCACGCCAGTGCCTTCATATTAGTGCCCTCATGAGCGGGCCTTATCTTCCGCTTTTTCGTCCTCGATCTTCACCACTTCACCATCGCTGACGAATCGGCTCGACCGCGTGATCACGCGGTCGCCGGGGGTGAGGCCTTTTTTCACTTCGACGTTTCCGCGACGCCGATCGCCGACTTCGACGGCGGTGAGTTTCATCTTGTCGCCGTCGAGTTTGCGAACCATGGCTTTTCCGTCGCGGTAAACGATCGCGTCCTCGGAGATGAGCACCGCCGGATGAATATTCGCACGAAGGGTCACTTGGCCGAGGGTGCCCGGCATGATCGCAGCCGCGAGGTCGGTCGACTTATCCTTTTTGAACGCGAGGTCGGCGGGGGCGGTTCCGGTTTTCGCGTCGACGAGCGGCGAGACGCCGACGACATCGACCGCGCGCGGACTCGAGCCGGCGGAAGCTCGGAATTCACCGATCATTCCGCGGTGAACCTGGGCTAAGTCTTGGGCCGGAACTTCGATGAGGACTTTCAGGCGTGAAGGATCCGTAACCGTCGCGAGCCATTCCCCTTTCGTGACGTTCGTCCCTTCGGTCACTTCGACCGAGCTCACGATACCGCCGACGGGCGAAGTGATTTTTACCGGCGCGTATTCGTACACGGGATCGGTGTGCTGGAGAGTCATCACGCGGTCGCGCTTTGAGACCGCCTGGCCGACGTGAACCGGGATGAGACGAACCACGCCTTCACTTTCGGCGAAAATTTTCGTTTGGACCGCCGATTGGATCCGCGCCGGAAAGAGCAGCACGTCGGCTTCTTCGGTCGTCGCGAGTGTCTGAACGACGACGCGCGCGGTCTCGGTCGAATCGCCGAACGATACGGAAGGCGCGAAGAAACCTGCGGCACTCAGCATCGCGATTCCACTCCACTGGCACGCCGTCACGAAAGTCCCCATTCCTGATCCCCGATCGAGCTCAGGGATATACGAGAGGCAACGCAAAGAGTCAATTCGGCTTTTTGTGGGACTAACTATTTTAACTTTCCGAGATTAAAGGACTCTTATGTCCCACGCGG
>JBBQMV010000338.1:0-2977 GCA_038329315.1 Bdellovibrionia bacterium
CGGAGTGCCGATCGTGCTCCGGCATCGACGGAGGCGCCGAAGGCCGTCGAGAAGACTTCTTCGGTCGACCGGTCACCCGCGAGTAATGCCGTCGCCATCCAGGGCGATTCGCTCTGGCCGAATGCCGGTGAGCGCTGGATCTACCGTTTTGAGCGAAAGGCTTCCGCAGAATTCGGCGGCAAGCCTTGGCTGAATCTGAAGATCGGCGGACGCGCCGCGGTCGAAGCGACCGAATCGTCGGGGCTCCCCATGCACGGCGAAAATCGTTTTTTTCTCGTTTCCTACGAAGTCGACCGCCTCGAGATGCAGGGCCAGACGAAAACCGAGACGCGCTCTTTTCCGGGAGTGCGGATCGAAGTCGATGGGGCCGGAAAGCTTCGGGAACTTCGGTTTGTCACCCCGCGCGAAGGCGTGACGGTTTCGGAAGAAGAGGCGGATCTCGTTCGCGACCTCACCGCTCAGTGGCTATTTTTCGAAAACCATACCCGCCTCGGCACCGCCGACGTGGAATGGTCGAAGGAAAAAGGTACGATTACGAAACATGTGCTTCGTTATACGAATCGTCCCGAAATTACGAAGCTCGATTCGAATCACGAATGGGTGACCGGTGCATTCGATAAGTCCGTCGCGAAAGTAGAGCGGATCGACGGCGTCGAAAACTTCACGATTGGTTCGCCGAGCGGTGATTTCGTACAAGCGACGTCTTACCGCTGGCTTTGGACTTCTACGGAAAAGGTCGCCGCCCGGAATGAACTGGCGCTCGGTGCTCCGTTTACGATCGAAGAAGCGACGGTGGCTCGCGAGTCCGGAGCCGAACATAAGGTCGATCCGGCTCGAATCGCCCGCGAATGGCCGACGCTTGCAGGGCTCGTTCCGCACGCGCGTTTGAAGCTTTTTCGAGACGCGAAGCGGGCACTGGATGCCGGTGCGAATGAACTCGTTTCGCTCATCGTAATGAATCTTCAAGGGAAGTCCCCGACGAGTGTCGAGTGGCGCACCGGAGTCGGCGCGCTGGCGTCGAGTTCGAATCCCGAAGCGGCGGCGGCGCTTCTCGCGCTTTACCGCCAGCAAGGACGCACCGCCGACGAGAAGCTTTCGATTCTATCCGGTGTCGCCGCCGGCGAAGGCGCACCGGCTCCCGATTGGAAAAAAACGTTCGAGGCTTCGCTGGAAGCCGCGCCGACGAATCCGGTCTCGACTCCTCATGCGGTCGACGAGAAGACCGCCGCTCACTTCGACCCGAGCCGAGACTACGATCCGGATGCGGCCGTTCGTGAAGCTTCCCTTTACGCACTCGGGAGTTCGATTCGCAAAGAGACCGACGCGAATCGACGTGCCGAACTTGAATCCGTGCTCTCCCACGAAGTGAAAGAAGCGACGACGGAGAAAGCCCAAACGGCCGTACTCGAAGCGATCGGAAATTCTGGAAGCGGAAATTTTTACGCCTTCGTGAAAGAATCTTCGGCCGCGACGAATCCGAACGTGCGTGCGAAGGCCGTCGCGGCAGTGCGCTTCCTCGCTTCCGATCTCGCGAAGCCGATCATCGACCGAGCGAAGGGCGATCCGGTTCCCGCCGTACGCAAGGTGGCGGAGTGGAGTGCGAAGTTCCAAGCGACCGCCGCTCCGGATCCGACCGAATAATCTCTGCGTCGCAAATGACCGAAAATTTTTACACCTGCAGTGTGTTGATTCACTCTGCAGGTTTTTTCTTGGCCGCGTACTCAAGAGTAAAAAATAGAGAACACTGTAAATTTAACTTTAGCCATGCGCACGTTCTTCTACATCTATGAAGAGGTTGAAGGAAATTTCGCAATGCGTCGAAGAGTTCAATGTCGGTGGTGCTGTCCACCCGACTTAGCCACGATGGCGATGGAGGTTCATGGAGAACCGACGCGAACATCGTGGCTGTCATCAGGAGGATGAAGGCTATGTCTCACTCATTTATTCGGCTGGATCGTATTTTTCTGCAAACGATCGTTACCGCCGCTTTCGCAGTCGGCGCCGTCGGATGCGGCGCCGGTTCGAAGGTCGTCACGAACGTCGCGTTTACGGATCAAGTGGTCGGCGGTGATCTGTATGCCGGTATCGACGCCACGCTCGCTCCGGGCAGCATCACGTTACCCGCGGCGACTCTACCGCTCTTCAATCCGAAGAATCCAAGCCAGATTCTCGGGCACATCGAAACGAACGGACTCCACATCATCGTCGATGTGAATACGAGTGCGGCGCTAAAACTCCCGAATCTCGCCGACGGAACTCACCTTCCGAGCGGTTCTGCAATTCCATTGATCCTCCCCGCGGGTCTCGTGCCGATCGGAATACCGGCCTTCAATTCGAACTCCCAAGTTTACGTCGCTTTAAACGGAACCCAAATTATGATCGGCGTGGCCGTGACGCTTGCTCAGAATACAAATCTGAATTTGCCGATCGATCTCTTTCTTCCGTTCACGATCAGCCAACAGATTACGGGTACCGCCGGATTCTTTCTCGGCGCTAAGCAAGGCGTAGCCGTATTCGCGATGAAGGATGCGACGATTACGCCGACACTTCCTACGGTGACCACGACCGGCGTATTGACGTTGGCGGGGACGACTGCGACCCGCGCCCTTCCGGCGATGGTCGGTAGAATCGAAGCGAAGTCGGATCCGATTACGGCTTCGACGTTGAAGAAGTTCCAACGCGCCCGAGACCGGATGCAGGGCGTTCGGATCGATTAATATTGGCGAACGATCGCCCACGGAGCGGGCGCCTACGACGGTAAGTGAAAACGCCGAACCCAGGGAAAGGTTCGGCGTTTTCTATTTTAATCGTTTGAAGAAAGCGTCGGGTTCAGGAGCGGGGCTTCTTCGTAAATCTGCTTGAGTGCTCCGAAACCTTCATGATCGACGTGCGGAAGGCTCTTCACGCGCCAGACGAATTCGGGATGGCGTTCGCTGATCCAGTGACCAGTGGTGATCTCGTGCTTCTTATTCGTCTC
>JBBQMV010000339.1:0-2972 GCA_038329315.1 Bdellovibrionia bacterium
CGATCGACGCGATTCTCGAAATCGGTGCGAAAGCGCGAACCGCCTTCGCTGCGACAAGTATCGATTCTCCGGGCATCGAAATCTCACTCGAAGGCGTGACCCATTTTAATATCATCACGCAGGTGAAATCGAAACTCCAAGCCGCGATGGGGAATGACTACCGAATCGTCGAAAAAGAAATCGAACGCAGCCGGGCGGCGCTTGCCGTACTCGCCGGAAACGGCCAAGGCGGGGACGGTAAATCCTCGGAGATCGTCGAGCAGCTGAAGAAGCTGACGTTCGATGGATTCGCGATTCAGGTAAAGAACGTGGGTGACGCGAAGATCGATCTCGTGATCGCGCCTGCGAAGGGAGCTGCATGAAGAGAATCGTCGTCGCTGGACTAACGGCTGCGTGCCTTTCGGGTTGTACTCGTTCACCCGAATTCAAAAAGGACCGAGACTTCGTGCGCGACGATTCGTACTACGACCACGGACGGAGTGCGTCCGATAAGGTCGAGTCGATGGGCCAACCCAAGAAAAAAGTCATGGTTTTCGCGTACTGGAACGATACGCCGGTTCGCGCGCCGACCCTCGGCGCATACGGAGCCGACGAGCTCAAGCGGGGCCTCGCGGTTTCGCAGCGCCTGATCGTACCGAAAGATCTGAATACGATGCTCACGACGGAAGACTTCGTGAGCGGTGAAAAAGTGAAGGTCGCCCAGCTGATTCGTGAAGGACGGCGGCTCGGCGTCGCCGTCGCGCTCATCGGTCGGATTACGAAGATCGTCTTCCGCCAACGCGGGGACGAAATCGGACTTTTTCGGCAGAAACAGTCGCTCGCCGCCGTCGATCTCGAGATTAAGATTTTCGACATCGCCGCTGGGCGCGAAGTCGCGTCCCTCGGGCGCTCGGGCGAAGCTTCGGCGAACGCGTCGGTCGCGCTCGAAGAGGAAAACCTCGAGAGCCAAGATTTTCGAAACGAAATGGCAAGGCTTGCGATTCGAAACGCGGTGACTTCGCTCGTGCCGGACGTCGTGCGCACGATCGAGAAGATGGTCTGGCAGGGGAAGATCGCGAAGATCTCCGGCCAAAAAATTTATGTGAACTCCGGCAAGTCGAGCGGGCTCGTCGCGGGTGATATCTTGAAAGTGCTTTCTGCGGGTGACGACGTTTACGATCCGGGAACGGGGGCGTACCTCGGCCGAGCGCCGGGCCAGCTGAAGGGCACGCTCGAAGTGCTCGATTTTATCGGGACGGACGGAGCGGTTTCCGAGATCCATACCGGCGGAAATTTCCAAGAAGGCGATGTCGTTCAGCTCTACTGAACGCGAAGACGATGGTCAGTTATATTGAGATTCACCGACACTCCGCCGAAAGTCGCTGGTCCTACGGCGATCTCGAGCGGCGCCAGTCGGTGGTGCGTGAGGGTGTCCTACGGGGCGAACCCGGTCGGCTAATTTTTTCCGAAGTCGCGCCGGTGGTGACGCTCGGTTTTCGAAAGACCGAAGAAGATCTCCTGATCGACCGCGCGGATTTCGCGCGCCAGGGAATCGAAGTCCTTGAGGTTACGCGGGGCGGACGGGCGACGTATCACGGCCCCGGGCAGTGGGTGATTTTTCCCGTCGATTCGCTCGAACGACTCACGGGTGATCGTCGCGGCGTTCGAAAGGTCGTCGATCTTTTGCTCGAGTCCGTACTCGAAGCGGCCCGCGTGCGCTATCCGCATGCGGAAGCACGCGATGGAAGAGAGGCGGGCGCGTGGACGGAGCCTGGCCGGAAGGGCGCGAAGTTCGCGGCGCTCGGCATTCGGATCGTCGACGGCGTCGTCCAGCACGGCGTGAGTGTAAACATCTTTCCGACTCCCGAAAGCTTCGCGGGGATTCGCCCGTGCGGGCTTGAATCGGCGGTCGCGTTTCTTGCGGCCGAGGCGACGGAGGACCGCGAGGCGACGTTCTTAGACTGGCGAGTTCGACTCGAATCGGCGCTGCTCACCCGTTTTCCAGGATTTGCTTAAACGCTGCGTCGCATCAAGCTTGACGATTTGGGTCTGTCGTCCTTATATACGGAGTTCCTAGTATTGGCCCGTAGCTCAGTGGGAGAGCACTACCTTGACACGGTAGGGGTCCGCGGTTCAATCCCGCGCGGGCCAACCATTTTTAGAATTTGAGCAAAGGCCGTCGGTGACCACCGGCGGCCTTTTTTTGTTCAGTAGCAGCCGACGTCGGTCGAAACCGGAACGGTCCATTGGCCCATCATGGTATTGGGCATGAGTGTGCTGTCATAAGTGCAGGCGGTTGCTGAGCAGTAATAAGGATAGGCTGGAAAATAGGGACCGCCCGGATAGGTTCCACCCGGATACTGGCCGTTCGGACATGGGGTGTAGCTGCTCATTGGCGTGGTGTTGGTTACGGAATTCCACTGGCGCTGGTGGCGCGACATATCTTGAGGATAGCCTTGGGAGCAGTCCCATTTGTAGCCGATCCCCGCCGGGCAAGACGTATAGTCAGCAAAAGGCAAGGTTTGCCCGTCATTTGGGAACGTGCAGACGGCGGGGTTCACGCTGAAGTAACCGGCGGTACAAAGCGGTGACTGAGGGCCACCCGAAGAGGAAAGGCACCCGCCGAAGTCGATTTGCATGAACCATTGATGGGAGTACTTTCGATCGAGCGACCAAGCGCTCCAGTGTTTGTATTTTGTCCATCCGGTAGGGCAAGCGGTCCAAGCCTGAATGGCGGAACGACTACATATGGAATTCATCGAGGTCACCGTCGAACCGTCAGGGTACGTAACTGGTCCATAAGAACATGGATCTGCCGCCTCCATGCTGTACTTACAGAATTTAAGCGGGGCACCCGAGCTGTTGTCCGTGTAGACGGATCCTCCAGCGGCCGTGCACTGGCTTTCGGAGTGGGTATTGAAAACCAGCATCTGGGGTGGTGTAGAGGCGCCCGGCGGAACTACGATCGCTAAAATTTTGCTGCAGCCCGATAC
>JBBQMV010000340.1:0-2954 GCA_038329315.1 Bdellovibrionia bacterium
CCGCTTCCGGAAATTGAAAAGCTTCCGAATGGTCTCACCGTCGCGTGGTTCGTCGATGACAAGCTTCCGGTCGTGGACTTGGCGATGCTGGTTCAAACGGGCACTCGCAGCGATCCGAAAGGGAAATCCGGAACGGTCGAGTCGACCACTCGGATGCTCGAACGGGGCGCGAACGGAAAAACGGCTTCGGAGATGGCTCATCGGGTGGAAAGTCTCGGTGCCTCCGGATTCGCTTCCTCGGATGAAGAAGGAATCACCGTGGGTATGCACGGACTTTCCCAGGATGCTCCCGCACTCCTCGAGATGATCGGATGGATGATCCGGTCCCCGAACTTTCTCCCCGCCGAATTTGATCGTGAGAAGACCCAGCTCGCCGAAAGTTGGCGACACCTCACCGATTCTGCCGACTCGGTTTCCGGTTATGTTTTCGGGAAAGCCATTTTGAACGGAACGGTATACGAGCGGGGCGCGCTCTCGAGTTTGAAAGAGCTTCCGAAAGTTTCGGTCGACGACGTTCGGAATTTTCATAAAGCGAACTTCGTCCCGACGAATTCCGTTTTAATGGTCGTGGGTCGCGTCGATCGTAAAGCATTTCGTGAACAAATCCTTTCGCTCTTCGGATCTTGGAAGGGCTCGCTGCCGAAGAAGCCGAACCTCTCGGTTCGGGATCCTAAGTACAATACGAAGCGTGACGAAATCCTGATTGCGGATATGCCGGGATTGCCTCAAGCCCAAATCCGCCTCGGCTTTAGAACGCCGGGAATTCATTCACCGAAACGCCACGCGCTCGCGGTTGCGAACGCGCTTCTCGGCGAGTATTTCAATAGTCGGTTAAATCTGATCGTTCGTGATCGCCTCGGTCTTGCGTACGGAATCCAATCCTCGCTGACGTACTTCAAAGATACGGCGTTCTTTTCGATTGGCTCCGCTACGGCGTCGGCTAACACGGGACGCCTCCTTGAGGAGACTGTCCATCAGCTTCGCCTTCTAAAAGCGGCCGACATTTTGGCGGAAGAAGTAGAAACGTCGAAGGATTATTTGATCGGCGGTTATCCACTGAGCGTATCGACGCTCGGCGCGGTCGCTTCGCGGTGGATGAACGGGTATACGTTCCAGCTCGGGCCGGACTATATGAACGAGTTCATGCCGAAGATCGCCGCGGTCTCTCGCGAGTCGGTCGTCCAAGCAGTCGACGAAGCATTCCATCTGGACCAACTCGTCGTCGTAATCGCGGGCGATGCGAAAGTGATCGAGAAGAGTCTAAAAGAAAAAGGCTTCAAACATTTCCGGAGAATTCCGGTGAAGACTCTCCTTTAGGAGATTTTCGCTTACCGGTCATCTTCGTTTCACCCTCGAGATAAGCACCGAAATCGATCGCGATGGTCGGGGTCTCGATATTTCCGATTACCCGACCGGTACCTTCGATCGAAACGCGGGTGCGAGCCTTGATGTCACCTCGGATGAATCCGGCGACGACGAGCGTATCGACGTCGAGGGATCCTTCGACAACGGCGCTCTCCATCAGGATGAGCGAAGAGTCCGCATTCGCGGTGATTTCTCCTGAGAGTCGGCCGTAGACGCGAATCACCCCGTCGAGTTTTAATTTCCCGTCGAGTTGGATGCCTTCGCCGATTACGGTGACTTCGGTTTCGTGGATGAGGTCGCTCTTTTTCATGTGCCCGTCTCTACTGGAGCCGGTGCCGGAGTTTCGACAGGAACGGCGATTTCTTCTGCTGGCTTCGTTTTCACCGGAGGAGTCGCTGCCTTCGGAGGCGTAGCGGCTGGAGCCGAATCGGTCTCCTTTTTGTCGGCCTTCAACGGCGCGGGTGCCTTAGCGGCCGAGCTGTCCAGACCGATACGGTTTAGAAAGATGAGTCGCTTTTTCTGATCGAAGATTAGGATTTCGATCGATTGAATTTCGTCGCGCCTCGCGAACGGACCGAAGTCCGCCTTAATTTCGCGGTACCGGCTCACGGAGAAGAACTCTCCGGCGTCTGGCTTGATTAACGTGGCGGTTCCGGCGGCGTCGAAAGCTCCGTCCGGATAGGCGGACAGCGATTGGGGGCCGCGCACGAAAATCATGAAGTGACCTTGTTGGTTTCCGCCGTCTTCCTTCGAATATTCGATGGCACTCCGGATTTGGAGGGTCGATCCCTTCCACTGGGCCTTGATCGCTTCGAGGCGGAACGGCAGGGTGTCCGGTGCCGGAAGCTTTTCCAAGACCGATTCGGCGGGGAGGAGTGAGAACGAACTTCCACCACCGGCGAGGATGGCGCCGCCGGTCGCTCCGCTCAGGGCTTGGCTCTTGATCGCTTCGTAGGCGGCTTTCGATTCGGCCGCCTCTTTTTCGAGTTCTTCGACCCGAAGCGTATTTGCCACTGAACCCGTGCCGATCGTTTTCCGATAAGCATTGAAGAAGAGGGCGGCCGCAATCACCGCCAATCCGATGACGCTCAAAAGGGCTAGTCCAAATGCCCGCAGCCAGGCGAGGCGTATGGTCAGGGTTCGAGAAGAGAGATGGTCTTTGAAGACCACCAGCGTCAAGCGTTCACTCATTGCGGACCAGGCTAACTTTCTCATCATTCAGTGTCAACTTCGGGGCCCCCGGCGCCGATACGAAGACTGATGAAGATTCTCTTTCTGAATCCTCACTTATACGATTCTCCCTTACTCGGAACCCTTCGCGGACTCGGAGTCGCGACGATCGTGTGCTCGGACCTTCGCGAGTGCGAGCTTGTTTTCAAGCTGCACGCGTCGAGCATTTCCCTTTTCGTAGGACACGACGACGATGGCGTCGGAATGAACGAAGTGCTCAAGAAGACTTCGCGTTTCGCCCGGATCCCGGTGATCCTCACGACCTCGAAATGGACTGACCAGCAGTGCATCGAGCACCAAGCCGGACCACTCGGTGCGAACGCGTATCTCCGGATGCCGGTCGATGACAAGGAATTCAT
>JBBQMV010000341.1:0-2932 GCA_038329315.1 Bdellovibrionia bacterium
TCTCCTTTCCATGGATGCCCCTCACGAAATCGGACGTGAAGACATCAAACGCGGATTCGCATGGCTCTCTGAATTCAGCCATTTCGACGAAAAGACCCACGGGGACCGGTTCGGGCCGAAACTCGGCCGAACTTTTGCGAAATGCATTTATATCCTAAAAAGTGCGCTCTGGATCGATCGATTCGAGGCGATCCCATGAAAAACACACGACCCAGTTTGTGCGCTCGAGTCCTTTTCGGCGTACTGCCATTCCTCCTAATCAGTAGTGCGGCACGGGCTGGACAAGATCCGACGAGTCTCCTGACCTCTCGTATCGGGGCCCAGACGCTAGAAGCGGAGCAAGTTCTTGTCGGGCGGATGCCCATCGGTTCATCGTTCCGAAAACGGTTTGCCGCCTGGGTACCCATGCTCGGAAATACGGGCAACCTTCCCATCCAATACGCACCGGAATCCCGGAAGGTCTTCGAAATCCCAACCCTACTCCTCCCTCGAGATCGAGCTGCCGAGTTCATCGCCGCATCCGGGGAAGCGGCGCTCGATGAAATCGCGCATGTTCGGATCGATGGAAAGGACTACGTACGCTTTTTCTACCACCCGCTCGAGGCTTCGAAATTCAAATCCGAAATCGGCGCCGCTCCCGTAGACCCCATCCGCTGGTATGCAACGCCGAGTTCCTCCGCGCGTAGCCTCTACGTATCCGACTCTGAAGGACGTTTTCCGGCATTCATAGCTAAAGTCTCACTCGATCTCAGCATGGGCGGCGGCGTTCGCAAAACCAACGACGAAGAAAAACTTGCCCGTTCCGTGATGATCTCGGAAGTCTATGAAAGCGCGCATGCCGCGACCGAAGGGCGCATCCCCAACACCGAAAAAACTTGGACCTTTCTCCCGGAGTCCCTCGGCATCGTTCCCACTCACGAATTAGAATCGGGAACGATCCTTCGCGCACTTCCCAATGAACCAGGGAACACGCTCATCCCGTGGTACTCGCTCATCGCCGAGCGGGACGGGAAAAAGAACTGGTTCGAAGAACTCTTCAATGCTTCCGGCTACAAGAACCGCTTCGATTTCGCCTGGAATGAGCTCGTTAAGCCCCTCGTAGAACTGAACGCGGAAATGAATTTCCGTCAGGGATTAACGACCGAGTTTCACCAGCAGAACGTCCTCCTCTCGATCGATCCGTCTACCCAAAAAGTGCGCGGCCTCGCGATCCGCGACATGGACTCTCACTGGGTCGACTACGTCGTCCGCCGGGAAGTGAATCACCTCCCGCTCCCCGGAGCGGAAGCCGGGGCTGCCTTTCGCGATCTCGCGAAGGTACTAAAATTCTCCGAGTCTTCCGCCCTACCCGACGCCTCGTATATTCGCTACCTTCGCGAGGAATCTGTCGAGGGCATTTTCAAATACATTTTCGATGCTCATGAATTAAACCAACTCATGAAGCTCGGCGACGGCGTAATGGTAAAACGCTTTAACTCGAGCATGCACGGGTTATCCCAAATCGACCACATCGAGCAATTGAACTCGGCGATGAAATCGATTCACTCACGGCTACTCGGAAAAAGAGAGCGCGCCGTTTTCGATGAAATCATCGCAGAGGAAAGAACCGGACAAAAATCATCCGTACTCGTCGCCGACCGAATCACGGACGCTTATTACGCCTTCAAAAAACTGATCTATAAAGCCCGAAATTACAATGCCTACGGCGCGAACGAAGTGATTCAACGCGGCCAAGCTCTTACCCCGGCACCCCGCTCCGGGTCCGTCGAAAGTATCCAGAATACTTTGAAAAAAATCGAAGTAGAAGCAAGCGACGTAGTTCCGAAGGATGCACTGAAATACTGGCTCACCCTCCAACGCGCATTCCTACGGTCTCCCGGAATAGAGGCTTCCAGTGTTCAGTTCGCGCTGACTGAAGACACCCGTGGGACCTTACATACGATAGCCGCGGGTCTTGTGAACGATCCACGATCCGTTCAAGACGCGACGTCCGCATTAGAGCGAGGAACGATTTCGTTGGAAGAAATGCGCAAACTCAGCGTTTCCTACGCCGAGGAAATGGAACTCCGCCTAAAGGGCACCCCTGCGCTTAACGGAGTAAAGACCCTCTTTAAGCGTCGCGATTTCATTTTCGAGGCCACGGCGAACCTTCAGAACCCTCATTGGTATACTCGTCAGGCCTTCTCGATCGAAGAATTCATTGGTTTAACCGCGATTCCGATCGAGGTTTGCGGGCTTTCTGAGCAAGTTCTATTCGCAGATGGAGAGAAGATGCCCCCCACGCAGTTCCTCTTCCATGATGAGCTCCACGCGAAGGGACTCATAGAAAGTGAAACCGAACATTTTCGCACAAATAAAATCGCTCTGGGATCGCCCGAGTATTATGAATCGGTTCTCGACCGCGTCCGACTCTTTCGCGACTTTCATGCCGCGCTTTCCACCGTGCCCAACGAGCGGACGCGGAGTTTATTGAGGATCATCTGGTTCGACGCATTCCACGATTTTTTCATCAACCAAAGCCCCTATCGGAACCTCGTGGTCGAGCGCGAAAGCCTCGCTCGTTACGTAGATCGACGAATGGCGACGAACTCCGTCCAACGCTCCCTGGACCGCTTCCTCTACCGTTTCGGCCTAGGTCGATTCTCCCGCTTCAGACCGGGCGACATCCTGCCGAGCACCTCGAAAATTTCCTACAAGACCCAGGAAATCGAGTCCGCCCTAACCTGGCTCAAGGACTTCGCACTACCCACCCCTGGGCAGCGCTGTCGCCAGTACCTTCGATCCATTTAACCGAGAGGCCACCCACCCGTCCCTAGGCGCCACTCTCTCGGCGCAGCGTTTCGATAAAGAGACGTCCGGCTTTCCCGAGCCTCCGCTCGCCGCGGTAATAGAGAAAAGGCCTAAACCGATGATGGCTGGACCCGTTCCAGCG
>JBBQMV010000342.1:0-2915 GCA_038329315.1 Bdellovibrionia bacterium
GATCCGGTGAGGGAAACCTCCGGCGAGGCCGTCGCGATGCTTCGCGCGGCCGGGATTCGCACTGTTCTTCTCACGGGCGATCGACAGGAAGTGGCCGATGAGGTCGGAGCGACGCTCGGTCTCGATGACGTTCGCGCGGAACTCCGGCCGGAGGAAAAAGCGGAGCTGATCGAGGAGCTTCGAAAAATTTACGGACGAATCGCAATGGTGGGGGACGGACTAAACGACGGTCCGGCACTCGCTTCGGCCGACGTCGCGATTGCGATGGGAGGGGGAACGGACGTCGCGCTCAAGACGGCGGGTATCGCCCTCCTTCGTCCCGATCCGAGATTGGTCGCCGAGGCACTCACTCTTTCCTCGCGGACCTACCGTAAGATCCGCCAGAATCTCTTCTGGGCATTTCTCTATAACGCCGTCGGCATTCCGCTCGCGGCGTTCGGGTGGCTTAGCCCGATGGTCGCGGGTGCGGCCATGGCATTCAGCAGTGTGAGCGTCGTGACGAATTCGTTACTGCTGAGACGGAAGTAAGACTATTTCCTCTCAATCCAAATTGGCGCACTCCAGATTTTGTCGAAGTCCCCGTCTTGGATGATTTCGGCGAAGACCCACTGCACGCCCCTCGTAACCGGAAGGTTCAGTGAAAGTACGTCGCCACTGTGGATCGGAAAGAGATCGTTCGGACTACGGTCGGTAGCATCGACCACCGGCAGCGTGATCGTACCCTTCGGTGAGAAGGAAACCGTGCGGTAGGCCGATTTCGGCGCGGACTTGTGGATCCGGTGACTCTCGTCGAACGAAATGAGTGGTGAGAAGTCGATCGGGTCGTTTGCGCGGTAGTAATAGAGACGAACGTGAGCGTTTTTCTCTGCCGCGTCCGGATCGTAATACCCGATTTGGATCTTCGTCGACGGCGTCGTGACCTTTACGCTATCGCCCATATTCCGGCGCGTAGTGCCGGTGACTTGAGAGAGGAGGATCGTCGCGTTCACGTCTTCCGAGGCGTAGACGTGACGAGCCGACATCGCATCGAGAATGGTGGCTTCTTTCAAATTCGCCGCCAAGATCCCGGTACGCGACGCGGTGGCAGTACCCCAGTTTGCGTGGTGGTTATCCTGATCGGCCGTCGGGCCGAGCTTGAACCCCATCGAGAGGTAGAAGGCCATGTCATAGATGCCGTCTTCGTAGGTATTCGCACCGGTGCGATGCTGAACGCGGCGGAAATTTGTCTTCGTATTCGTCGTTGCGCCGAAGGCGGTATCGCCCTGGGTATCCGGGGTACCGTCTCCGTCGGTATCGGCGGAATCACCCTCCGCTTGGGTTCCCGGCGGGACGACTTCGATCAAGCGGAAGGGATTATCGGAAGCCGCGCGAACGTTTGCATAGGTTTGGCGGATGAGATCCATCGTCGGCTTGTCCGCCGCCGGAACGTTCGCGCAATCAGGATTGTCGGCCACGAGCTTTCCGGTGAGGCATCCCATCGGCGCGAAATCGTCGAGACCGTAGTCGTTCAGCGCTTCTTTTTTCGCGGTCTTGTTCGCCGCGATCTTCGTGAAGGAGTCGATAAAGAGATCGTTTAGAACGTCCGGATGATTAAACTGGAGGAAAATTTTTTCGCCGGCTTCGTTCCGTGCTTTCACTTGGGAGTAGAGTGATTTGAAATCCCCCGGTGGGAAGAAGAGCGGCTTCTCGTCTTTCGCGCCCGCATGGAACTGGCCGAAGATGTTGATGTGATTACCGGTGGAGATCGAAGACGCTTCCTGGCCGAGTCCACAAACGAATCCCGGATTTCCGAGACGATACGGATTCATCGAGTCGAGCATCGCTTGGCGCTTCAGGAGCTCGACTTCGCTCGTGCTGGTTTCGATTGGGTTTTCGTTCACGCCGTTATTTTTCGTGTGTGGAGTCATGAAGAAAACATCGAGTTTCCCCTCATCGCGCGCGTAATCGCAGGCGTCGCGGAAATATTCGGTGAGATCTGGATTCGCCGATCCGAGGTCGACTCCGGCGCTCGCCGCGACGGTCGAATTCACCTGGACGATTCGTTCGACCTGAGTTTCTTTTCCGTCAGCGTCCTTTTCGGTCACCATTTGCTTTACGGGCATATCGCGACAAGGGCGGCCGTCATCCATCGGAAAACTTCCGGCATCGGCCTTACAGGGGCCGGGTGCGAGCGCGTCGGCGAGCGAAAGCGGATGTTTTTTCGATCCGTGAATACCCATGAAATGGTGGGCGTGAAGGTTCGCCTCGAAAGTATTTAATTTCAGTTTTGCTAGGAGTTTTCCGTAAACGGTCGCCGACAGAGCCGGTCCGGAAGAGGTCTGGGCGATATCCCGTGCGCCGCCGTCATCGCTATAAGCGGTCTTCAATGGTTTTGAATCGGGCCTCGGCGTGGAAGTCGTGCAACCCGCAGCGAAGATGAAACAAGCGGTGAACGAGGCTGTGACGAGCGGGAATGAGTCTTTTTGCATGGGAAGCTCCTGCGGAAATTATCCCCGAGGGCCTCCGATGAGAAAAGGTTTATCCGGCGGCGTAAAGATGTAACGAGTCAGGAGTTTGACGAGAATGGGTGGTTTTCTACACATTTTTCCGCACTCGCTCCACGGAAGACGGAGTATCCTTTAAACTATGAATCAGGTTCGGGTTCTCTTCTGGATCTCCGCGCTGGCGTTAGCCACCGTGTCGGCGAGCACCGCATTCGCTCGAGCTCTCAGCTGGTCGGAGAGCTTGAAACTCGCTGTCGAAAATAACTCGGAACTAAAGGTGGCTGAAGACTCGTTTCGTTCGACCGAAGCTCAAGAAGGCGTCGCGCGAGCCGGCTTCCTCCCGACGGTCACCGGGAGTTTGAATGGGTCTCGGAGTGGCACTGCGGGTAGCCTCGATTTCGGGACCGCGCCCGGAAACCAATACTCGGCGAC
>JBBQMV010000343.1:0-2914 GCA_038329315.1 Bdellovibrionia bacterium
CTTTTCAGGGGACCTTGCGGATCGGTGGGAGTTTCAAGGGCCAGATTTTCACACCGGACACCCTCATTATCGGTGAAGGGGCGAAGGTCAGCGGAGAAATCGATGCCGGAATCGTCATCATCAGCGGTGAAGTACACGCGAACATCAAGGCGCGGCACCGCGTCGAGATTCATTCGCCCGCCGTTTTCCGCGGCAGTATTGTCACGCCGAGTCTTCAGGTCGACGAGGGAGTTATTTTTGAAGGCTCCAGCAAGATGATTAACTCCGCAATTGCTCCGGCGCCCAGCGTCAGTCCACGCGCAACCTAGCGTCGTGAGTAGGGTTGTCTCGACCTAAAAAGGTTCAAGGTTTCCGGCGCAAATTCCGTGTACGCGTGGGACTTTGGATTTCCTTGACCGTCCAGAAATCCGCATGTTAGCAACGACTTCATTCCATATTTTCGCTTTTGGAGACTTCAGTGGCCGGGATTATCTCGCAGCTTGGTATCGACCAAACGTTCTATTTTGAATTCGCCGTTTTCGTGGCGATTTTTTTAATTATTCCGACGCTTTTCTTCAAACCGTTCTTGAAGTTAATCGAGACTCGCCATGAGAAAACCGTTGCTGATCGAGAACGTGCAGAGGAACTCGTAAAACAAGCGAACGCGAAGCTCGAAGAATTTCGGACGCGCATGGTGGAAGAGCGCACTCGCGCACGTGCCGAACACGAGCGAGTGATCACGGAAGTGAAAGCAGAAGAAGCGAAGATCATCGGAGTCGCTCGCGACGAAGCGAAGAAGATTACCCAAGCATCTCTCGAATCGATTCAGAACCAATCGACGCAGCTGAAGCGCGCGCTCGAAGCGGATGTGGAAGGCTTGGCCCTCCAAATTTCCGACATCCTTACGAAGAGGTAATCATGGAAGAAGCCTCGGTCTCATCCCTTCTTTATCCCTTCATCAACTTCGCGATTCTCGTCGTTGGACTCTTCTTCCTTCTGAAAAATCCAACGAAAGTTTTTGTTAAGGGCCGGCACCACTCGCTGAAAGATGAACTCGACAAGGTCCAAGTAAAACTCGCGGGCGCCCAGCAACAGTATCAAGAATATTCGGCGCGCCTTTCCTCGATGGATGCGGAAATCATGAATCTCGTTCAATCGGTTCGGTCGGAAGCCGAATCCGCGAAAGTGAAGATTATCACTGAAGCCCGCCGCGCGGCGGATCAGATCGTGATCGATTCGAAGCGTACCGCCGAGTCGATGATGGTCGAATTCAAAGACCAAGTTCGTACCGACCTCGCGAACCAAGTGATCGCGCGAACCGAAGTCATCTTGAAGTCGAAGATGACTGGCGACGTTCGCGAAGCGCTGAAAAAAGACTTTTCGAAACAAGTGGAGGCCGTACGATGAGCGTCAGTCGTTCTTACGCAAAAGCCCTGCTTGAAACTGCCGCCGAAAAAGGACTCAAGGGCCAGGATCTCGATCGTATCGAAAACGAACTTGCAGAGTTCGCCGGCGCGATGAACAGCTCGAAAGAGTTGCATGCCGCGCTCACGAGCCCGGTTATTTCCCGCAGCGATAAAGTCAGTGTTGCCGAAGCGATTACATCGAAAATGGGCTTCTCGCCACTCACGTCGAATTTTCTAACGATGGTTGCGCGCAAGGGCCGCGGTCCGGCGATCGAAGATATGGCCGAAGCGTTCATTTCGGTTCGTCTCGAAAGCGAAGGCGCTACGCTCGGAGAGGTTGTCTCCGCAGATCCTTTGAAAAAGGAAGATCTCGAAGAACTCGCGACGTCCTTCACCCGTAAGCTTGGTAAAAAAGTCGTATTCAAATCTTCGGTCGATGCGAATTTGATCGCCGGCCTAAAAGTCACCGTGAACGGAGTAACCTACGACGGTTCTCTTCGCTCGCAGCTCCAACAACTTCGCGATCGACTGGTTTACGGTAAACCAGCGACCACTCACTGAGGTCCAAATGCAAATTCGCCCAGAAGAAATTACTCAGATCCTGAAAACCCAACTGAAAGACTTCGATAAGAAGCTCGACATCTCCGAAACGGGATCCGTCATCAGCGTCGGCGACGGCGTTGCTAAAATTTACGGTTTGGAAAAAGTTCTCGCAGGAGAACTTGTCGATTTCGGCAGTGGCGTCTTCGGAATGGTTCTGAACCTCGAAGAAGAATCGGTCGGTGTGGCCATTCTCGGCGACGACACGATCATTAAAGAAGGTTCGACTGTAAAGCGTACGGGAAAAATTGTTCAGGTACCGGTTGGCGAAGCACTCTGCGGCCGCGTCGTGAATGCCCTCGGTCTTCCAATTGACGGAAAAGGCGATTTAAACGCTAAAGAAACGCGGAAAATTGAAATTAAGGCTCCGGGAATCGTCGCCCGTCAGTCGGTAAACGAACCGCTTCAAACGGGTATTAAGGCCATCGACTCGATGATTCCGATCGGACGCGGACAACGAGAACTTATCATCGGCGATCGCCAAACGGGCAAGACCGCCGTTGCCCTCGACACGATCATCAACCAAAAGGGACGTGGCGTTTATTGCGTCTACGTCGCCATCGGACAAAAACAATCGACCGTCGCTCAGATCGTCGACAAGCTTCGCCAAAACGGCGCCCTCGATTACACCGTAATCGTCGCGGCGACCGCGGCCGAACAAGCACCGATGCAGTTCCTCTCTGCCTACACGGGAGTCACCATCGGAGAGTGGTTCCGCGATAACGGCAAACACGCCCTCATCGTGTACGACGATTTGACGAAACAGGCCCAAGCCTATCGTCAGCTCTCACTCCTTCTTCGCCGTCCTCCAGGACGCGAAGCGTATCCAGGCGACGTTTTTTATCTCCACTCCCGGCTTCTTGAACGCGCGGCGAAACTTTCGGACAAGATGGGTGGAGGGTCCTTGACTGCGCTACCGATCATCGACA
>JBBQMV010000344.1:0-2912 GCA_038329315.1 Bdellovibrionia bacterium
CCCGATGATCGAGCGGATGAGGACGCTTTTCCCGGTGCCGGATCCGCCGAAAAGTCCGAGCATTTCGCCCTTATACAAGGTGAAGCTCACGCCGCGGTGAATGACTTTTTCACCAAACGACTTATAAATGTCCTTCATTTCGAGAACGATTTCAGTGCTGGGCATAGAGAGTGAGAATGAAAAGTTTCGTGAGGAAAAAGTCGCTCACGAGAATGAAGATACTCGAGGTCACCACGACCCACGTCGTCGTGTTCCCGACGCCTTCGGTTCCGCCCTCGGTATTGAAGCCTTTCCAGCAAGCGGTGATCGCGATGAAGAAGGCGAAGACGACCGTCTTCAGCATCCCGGAGAAAAGGTCGGCCGATTTCACGGTTTCGAGCGTCTTCGCGATGAAGAAGCTCTGGCCGATCCCGAGCTCGAGCTTGCAGATGATCATCGCGCCCCAGAGCGAGATGTAATCCGAGAAAAGGGTGAGGAGCGGGAGGGCGATCATGCACGCGAGTAGCCGCGGGATTACGATCCGTTTAATCGGGCTCGTTCCGAGTGCACGAATCGCATCGATTTGCTGAGTGACCTTCATCGACGAAACTTCGGCCGCGATCCCCGAACCGATCCGTCCGGAAACGAGGAGCGACGTGAAGACGGGGCCCATCTCGCGAAGAATCGAGAGCGAAGTGATTTTCGGAACGTAAAGTGTACCGCCGAACTTCTCGAGGCCGAACCCGAACTGGAGAGCCATGACGGACCCGGTAGCGAGTCCGGTCACCGAGACGAGAAGAAACGAGCTCACCCCGATTTGGTAAACTTGATCGAGAATAAGGCGGAAGTAGAGCGGGGGACGAACGATCTCGCGCGCAATATCGCGCAGGAGATACGCGAATCCACCGGAGAATTCGATCAGGGAGTTGCCCGGGTTTGAACCGGTTTGGTTTTCGCTCACTTCCTTAAGGCTAACGCAGCTTTAGAGAGGAAACAAAGCGATTGAAATCACCTTCGTGCGTCGCGAATCGTTCCGGACGCGAGATGTACATCAGATCGTAGATGCATCCATTTTTCGAAAGAACGACGGCGTTGATTTTCGTGCTTTGGCCCGTCATCTTTCCGGCGACCGTACTTTCGAGCGCATCGACTCCAGAAAGCTGTCGACTCGTTTCGGTGCGTTCGGAAATCTCGTACATTCCTAGAAGTAGCTCTTTCAAGTACGGCTCCAGGTCCTCGACCGAGCCGCGCCCTTCCCGGCAGGACGAGTTCAGCGAGATGATTGCCGCCGTCTTTTTCGACTGATAAGCGACGTCGGTGATTTCGGAGGAGAACGCTTTCTTGTTCGTTCCGATTTGGGCGTCCTTCGGGCGGAGCTCCGCATCGGTTAAGCGTACCCAAACCGACGGGCTCTCTTTCGAAAGGTCGAGAACACCATAGGCGGTCGACTTTTCATCGATCGGTTTGACGCTGCCAACGAGAGTGGAGCAGGAACTGAGCGCCAGAATACTGACGAAAAAAGACACGATGCGAATCACGGATGGGACCTTACCTTGTCCTCCCATTAGAAACGACCCGGCGTTTCACTTCAAGCTCGACTTCACCGGAATGAACCAAGACTTTGACGGAGTCCGTCGTAAGTTCTGACGTTTTAGTCAAGTTTCACGACGGTTTGAGATGAGAGGATTTTAAGTTGACTGGGTGAGTCTAGGAAAAAAGTTTCGCCCGAAAGCGGTTACGGATCGGAACCTTCTGCCGATGGGAGAAAACGAATCGGCAAAGAGGGACGCATTGGCACCTGGGTTGCTTTATAATCTAGAGTCGAGCTCCGGATACATGATGTGCCCGGGCACTTAAGGTAGGAAATGACGAAGCAGCAGGAAGCTTTCGATTCGTCTTCGCGGGGGAATATTCGTCTCAAAAAGACGATTCTCGCCCTCGTCGTCGTCGCTACGACTTTTTTGACGGTGGCCGCCGCCGATTCGGCACGCCCGGCATCCTCCCTTCAAATCGAAACGTTCAAGACCCACTCGCGTCTCGCGATATCGCTCGACCCTTCGGTCGAGGCGGAATGGAAAGAGACTCCGGGCGGCTTCTCGCTTCTCCTGCACGGAGTGACGCTTCAGGATCTCTATCTCGGGACCGTCGACCTCGCCTCGCTCCATGACGCCCGCATCGAAAGTGTCGAGGCCGTCGAAACCGACGCCGGTATCCGCATCGACGGGAAGTGGAACTTCGCGAAGGGCGAAAATGCGCCAGCGAATCCGAAGATGGAGCGCTTCACTTACCGTGAAAAAGAGCCCGCTCGTTACATCGTCGATTTCTGGCCGAAAGGTGGCGTGAGCCTCGCTGAGATTAAACGCGCAGCGAACGATAAGGCGAAGAAGCAATCGATCGCGAAGGCCGATGTGGAAGCGAAGAAACGTCGGGATCGCCGGGTCGCCGCGGAACAAGCGATGGCGATAGAATCAGACGTTGCCCGGTTTTGTAAAGAGCCGCTCCGTGAAGGCGTCGACCTCTTTCTCGAATTCATTCCGGAGCACGAAGCTCCAAATCTCGCCGATTACCTCCCGACGGGCCAACCCGACGAAAATTATCCCTTCCTGCAACCGAAGTCCGGCGCTCCTGACGAAAAATACGTGAAGCTCGCGCTCGACCTCTATGCGAAACATGACTACGCCCTCGCCGCGCGTACGGTCGACTTCCTCCTGAAAGAGCAGCCGACGAGCATTCATCACGTCGACATGGAGTTCCTGAAAGCAAACGCGCTTTCTCGCCTCGGGCTTAAGGAACAGGCCGTCGCGTCTTTCGATAATCTCCGTGAGAAAAACCCAGGCACTCCGGCCGCGCTCGCATCGGCGCTGTTTTTGGCCGAGGAAATGCGCAAGTCGGGGAACGAGCTCCAGACGATCGAGCGGTACCTCTGGATCGCG